>JBGPFV010000024.1:0-14831 GCA_041483535.1 Terriglobia bacterium
CTGCCGATGCGCCAACACGCCTACGCCGATCCGCGGGCGAAAGAAGCGACCGAACTCATGGTGCGCGCGCTGCGCGATCAGGCCGCCTACGAGGCTTCGTTGATTGACGAGAACAACGCCTTCCTGCTGGCGCCGTCGGTGTTTCCTTATTTCTATTCGCTCGTGGGCGAGCGCAATCCGAAGCAGCCGCCGGCTGCCGGACCCCGGTCTCCCTATTCGCCGCTGGCCTGCGACGCGTTCGAAATCATCCGGCGGCGAGGACCGATTTCGAAAACAAAACTGGGAGAGATGCTGGGCGGCTCAGTTTCCAACGCCGGCCTCGATCACGCGCTCGGCGAACTGTGGGCTAAACTCCGCATCACCCGCGTCGACTATACGGCCGCGGAGGGTTCGGTGTGGGACGAGTTGTCGCGCTGGGCGCCCGAGGTGGTGCGCGAAGGCGTTGGAATTTCGGTGCCCGAAGCCCTTTCCGCCCTGGTCTCGAAATATCTGGACTGCGTGGTGGCGGTCGATGAGGGAGAGATCGAGAACTTCCTCGCGAACTTTGTTCCGCGCACACGCGTGAAAGAAGCCATCCACGCCTTGCTCTCGGCGCGCGAATTGAGCTTTGTACATGTGGGGAGCAAATCGCTGCTGCAGGTAACTCCTCCGAAGCAAGCATACGTCCCCAAGCCGCGCCCAGAACGGGTGACGTAGGGTTGTGTGGGGACGGGCGCCCTTGCCCGTCCAGGCCGCGCGAAGCGCGGCAGCGCTCTTGGTAGGCGTGAGGAGGCTAAGCGCGGGAACTTCACAATCTACGCGCCCAGGTAGTTTTCCGGGTGCGAGCCGTGTAAAATCACACGTTCGCCCCTAATGACTGATCCTTCCCCACGCAAACTCATCATCGCCATTGACGGCCCCGCCGGCGCGGGCAAGAGCACCATCGCCTCCCGCCTCGCCCGCAAACTCGGCTACGTGAACCTGGAGAGCGGGGCCATGTACCGTGCGCTGGCGCTGTGCGCCATCGAGTGGGACGCCTCATTTGACGACGAAGCTGCGCTGCTGAAGATGGCACAGGATTCGAACATCACTCTGGATCGCAGCATCGGCGGCAATCGCGTGCTGCTCAACGGCAAAGACATTTCCGCGCGCATCCGCGAGCGCGATGTGTCGGAAGGGGCGTCGCGCGTCTCGGTGCATCCCAAGGTGCGCGAGTGGATGGTCGAGCGTCAGCGTGAGATGGGCATCGGCGGCGGCGTGGTCATGGAGGGCCGCGACATTGGGACAAAAGTTTTTCCCGATGCCGATTTGAAAATTTTTCTCGACGCCGATCCCATCGTTCGCGAGCAACGGAGGCTCGACCAGCAGCGGGTGCAAGGCGCATCGGCGCAGACGATGGCTGCGGAACTTCGCGAGCGTGACTTGCGGGACCGCACCCGCGCCGCATCTCCGCTGGTAGCAGCGGAAGATGCGGTGGTGCTCGACTCGACGACTATGAGCGAGGACGAGGTCCTCAATCGAATTGAGAAGTTGGTGGAGCAGCGACTGGTGGCGAGGCGCTAGAGACGCGCCTTGGTGGTGGGTTGGGAAACGGGTGGCCGTGCCTAATCTCTGATTCCTGACGTATACTCGTCGGCGGAAATGAACTGCTCCCGCGAAGAACGCCATGAACCGCAATCGCCGCGCGCATCCGCGACTCAAGACCAGCGTACCGGTAGAGATCAACCTTGAAGGCAGCAGCAGCCCCTATCGCGGGGCGACCTCCGATCTCGGCCTGACCGGATGCTACATCGAAACCTGCTTTCCCTGGCCGGTCGGAACCAATCTCGACATGAAGCTGCAACTGGGAGACACACTCCTGGTTATGGCGACCGTGGTTACCTGCGATCTCCTGGTAGGCAACGGCATCGAATTCACGAAGATGCTCCCGGAAGACATCGATGAGCTCCGCTCCTTCCTGGAAGCAGCGGAAAAGTCAGAGTGATTCCGCCCCTACTTCTTTACCTGTATTCCCAACTCCCGCAGTTGCCCCTCCGCAACCGGCGTGGGTGCTTCCATCATTAAGTCTTTCGCGGCGGCAGTTTTTGGGAAGGGAATGACCTCGCGCAGACTATCCGCTCCGGCCAGGATCATCACGATGCGATCGAGGCCGAGCGCGATTCCCCCGTGCGGGGGCGTGCCGTACTCGAGCGCTTCCAGGAAGAAGCCGAAGCGGGAGCGCGCTTCTTCTTCGGTCATGCCGAGGGCGTGAAAGATTCTGCTCTGCACATCCTGGCGGTGAATACGGATCGAGCCCGATCCTAACTCCGTCCCGTTCAGCACTACGTCGTAGGCGAGGGCGCGCACCATGGCCGGGTCGGTTTCGAGCTTGTCCATGTCTTCATCGTGCGGCGAGGTGAAAGGATGGTGCGCCGCGTTCCAACGTCTCTCGCCTTCATCCCACTCGAACATGGGAAAATTCGTCACCCACAGAAAACGGAAGTCGCCTTTCTGGAAAAGCTGGTGCCGGTCGGAATATTTCTGCGCCAGCGCCACCCGCAGCAGTCCTGCCGAGGCATAGATCGCCAGTTCGGCGGGCGTGACTCTGATATTGCGCTTGCTGGCCGGATGCGCGGCTCCGGATGCGCCGGACTGCGCCGATCCCACCACCAGTACCAGCAGATCGCCCGGCGCGGCGCCCGCTTTGGCACGGACTTTCTCGCGAACTCTTGCGCCCGCCTCGGGAAATTTATTTTCGATGCGCTTGAAATCTTCAAACACACGCGCTCCGCCCTTCGAGACAAACAGCGGCTTGATGTCGTCGCGCTCCTTGCGCGAAAGCTCACCCACGCGCGGAATGCGGATGGCAATCACCGGCAGCTCTTTGTTGATCGCAAGCTGTTCGAGATCGGCGGGCGCAAAACAATCGCCCACGTCGGTGAAGGCCGGCACGCGCAGGTCAGGCTTGTCGATGCCGTACTGCCGGATGGCATCGTCAAAGTCCATGCGCGGGAAAGGCGTCTTGATCTCGTGTCCTGCCGCTCGGAAGGCAGCAGTAAGAAAACCCTCGACCACTTCCCAAACCCGCTCCGGCTGCGGATAGGACATCTCGAGATCGATTTGGGTGAATTCGGGCTGGCGGTCGGCGCGCAGGTCCTCGTCGCGGAAGCAACGCACGATCTGGAAATATTTGTCGAAGCCCGAGATCATCAGGATCTGCTTGAACAGTTGCGGCGATTGCGGCAGCGCATAAAACGATCCCGGCGACACGCGGCTGGGGACAAGATAATCGCGCGCGCCTTCGGGCGTGGAGCGCGTCATGAACGGGGTTTCGATCTCGAAGAAGCCCTGCGAAGCAAGGTTGTCGCGGATGGCAAGCGCCACCTTATGCCGCAACTCGATGTTGAACTGCATGGCGTCGCGCCGCAGGTCGATGTAGCGATATTTCAAGCGCATTTCTTCGTTCGCCAGCACCGTGTCCGAGGGCAGAAAGGGCAGCGGCTTCGACACGTTCAGAATGCGTAATTCTTCCACCACCAGCTCGACTTCGCCGGTTGGGATATTGGGATTGATGGTATCGGCGTCGCGGCGTTTGACCGTGCCGATGGCCGCAATCACAAACTCGTTGCGCAGCGCTTCCGCCTTGCGATGAACGTCCGCATTCAGTTCGTGGTTGAACACGACTTGGGTCACGCCGGTGCGGTCGCGCAGGTCGACGAAGATGATCTGGCCAAGGTCGCGGCGGCGGTTGACCCATCCCATGAGCACAACTTTCTTGCCTGCATCGGAGAGCCGAAGCGCCCCGCACATATGAGTTCGCCTGAGGTCGCCTAAGAAATCGAGCACGTTTTCGCCTTGTCTTGCTGAAATTGCGGTGGTGAACCGAATTCAAGATTATAAACGTGCGACCGTCAGGGGCGCTGTGACGCCGCACGCGCTGTGATCGTGAGCAACCCACTTCGCGAAGTTGCCGCGCGCCGCATGAAAGGTGTTCTATCAATTTCTGAACATGGGAACGGTTCCTGCCGAGGTCCCTAAGCGTGGTGGGGAGGACGGAATCACTGGACCGTTCAATGACGAACTCTCCGGTTTCGGTGACCTGGTTTCGGTGACCTGGTTTCGGTGACCTGGTTTCACCGTCTCTCCACCGTGACTTTCGTTACCACGGCGGCGAGGCAGCTCAGCCTGTACCTGTCACAGTCTGCGATACTTGAGAGCGTATTCTCTGATCCAAACGGAGTCACCTGTGAGCATTGAAACAATGCCGGCCGAGACGGAAGTTTTTCCCCAGGAGACGCCGGTGGAGCGGCCGGCAGCAGCGGCAGTCGCGGCCGACGGTCAGAGTTGGTATTTCTATTTCTTCTTCATTTCCGGATTCTGCAGCATTCTCTACGAGCTGATCTGGCTCCGGCTCGCCATGGCGCAATTCGGTGTCACCACGGCTATGGTGTCGATTGTGCTCTCGAGCTTCATGGCGGGATTGGGGGTCGGCTCCCTGGCCGCCGGGCACCTGGTGCGCAAATACGCCCAGCGTCTTACCTCTCCGCCGCTGCGTCTTTATGCCATTGCCGAGTTTTTGATTGGATGTTCCGCCATAATCGTGCCCTTGGAATTGCGCACGGGGCGGTTCCTGCTGGAGCGCGTGGGAAACGGCCTGTCTCTGTCCTCATCGGGCTATTATGTTGCCGCGGGTCTGTGGCTGGCATTCACTCTGATTCCCTGGTGCGCGGGCATGGGCGCGACCATTCCCCTGGGGATGTTGGCCATCCGCAGCGACCAGCGTCTCGAGTCGCGACGCTCGTTCAGCTTTCTTTATCTCGCGAATGTGTTGGGCGCCGTGTTAGGGGCGGTGCTTCCCTTGTTGTTGATCGAGGCCCTGGGTTTTACGGGTACGCTTCGCGTTGGGATGGTCCTGAATTTTGCGATTTGCGGTGCTGCCCTGGTGCGGGCGCGGCAGCAAATGCCGCAAGGCGGCGGCAATCGCGAGCCGGATGCCGCGGATACGCGAGCGCTCGATTTGCGCCAAATGTTGGGGAACAGCACGCTCTGGTTATTGTTCGCCACTGGACTCACCAGCATGGGGATGGAGGTGGTCTGGACCAGACAGTTCACGCCCTATGTCGGCACCTTCGTCTACTCCTTCGCCATCATCCTGGCCGTATACCTGGCCGCAACGTTTACGGGATCCAGTATCTACCGGTTCTGGAGCCGCCGGCAGAGTCGCCAAAGCAGCGAGGGATCTCTGTTCTGGCTCGGGGTCTGGCTGGTTTCCCTGATTCCTCTGCTCACCGCCGACGCGCGTCTGGGAATTGTTGCCTGGCTGCGCGTGCCCCTGGGGATCGCGGCGTTCAGCGGTCTTCTGGGATTTCTGACTCCGAAGCTGGTCGACCGTTTCTCCGAGGGCGACCCCAACCGGGCCGGGGCGGGATACGCAGTGAATGTCGCCGGCTGTATTCTGGGTCCGCTTTTTGCGGGATTTCTACTGTTACCGTATCTTGACGAGCGCTATGCCTTGGTCACGCTTGCTCTCCCCTGGCTGCTGGTTGCCTTGTCGTGCACATTCTTCCGGCGGTCGCCCTCCGCCACACCTTTTACCGCGCAGCGTGCGCTCACCACCGGCACAGTTTTACTCGCGTCCTTTGGCTTGATTCTGGTCACGCACAGCTATGTGCAGCAGGTTCCGCGGGCGCAGGTACGCCGGGATAGCACGGCCACCGTCATGGCCATCGGCAAGGGAATGAACAGGCAGTTGGTCGTGAACGGCGTGAACATGACCATCCTGACGCCCATCACCAAACTGATGTCCGCCATGCCCTTGGCCTTCCTCGATCATCCTCCTCAGAATGCTTTGGTCATTTGTTTTGGCATGGGCACGACGCATCGTTCCATGTTGTCCTGGGGAATCGATTCCACGGCGGTGGATCTCGTCCCCAGCGTGCCCTCGCTTTTCTGGTACTACCACGCGGATGCCGCGGAACTGCTGAAGTCGCCGCGCTCCCATGTTGTGATTGACGATGGCCGGCGCTTTCTTGAGCGCACCACTGGACAATACGACGTGATCGTCATCGACCCGCCGCCGCCGATTGGGGCCGCCGGCTCCAGTTTGCTGTACTCGCCCGAGTTCTATGCCGCCGCCCAGAAACGCTTGCGGCCGGATGGCATCCTGCAGCAGTGGTTCCCAGGCGGCGATCTGCGGACCACCGCCGCCGTCGCGCGGTCGTTGCATCAGTCGTTCCCCTACGTCCGAGCTTTCATTGGAATCGGGGGCTGGGGAATTCATTATCTCGCCAGCCGCCAGCCCATTCCGGCTCGCTCCGCCGCGGACTTGGCAAAACGCATGCCCGCCAGTGCGGCCGCCGACTTGGTCGAATGGGGACCGTTACCAACCGCCGAGCAGCAGTTCGCGGCCATGCTCCGCAACGAAATTTCCGTGGACCGGATTCTCGCCCTTGACGCAAAAGCCCCCGCCTTGGCGGACGACCGTCCGGTCAACGAATACTCCCTGCTGCGCGACCTAGGCGCATGGCTGCAGCGATAATTCGAGAGCCAGCGGCGGTTATCAAACACTGCGATGTGACTTGCGGCATGGGCGCTTAATCCAGATCGTTTGCGCTCCAAAAGGTTGGGCGCGATTGGGCGGAATTTCAGTTTCCAGTTGCCGTCGACTCTTGCCCAAGGGTCGGCCATGTGGCGATCGCGTGGATGGTCTCCGGGGACTATCAGGTTGCAGGCGACGATGGCGGAGCCGTCTTTCAGCAGGAAGCATTCATCAACGTGCAGTTTCACATGCCAGCGGCGAGACTGGATGGACCGCCCATCTTCCACTCTTCCGCGCGTTGGGTGATTTTAGATCGCAGAGGCAGAGTCCCCCAGAAATGAAGGCCGCCGCCGCGCCCGCGAAGGCCGTGAGCCTATGGAACGGCGTACCAGGCATCGCGGCGAAGAGGCCCCACTTCTCGAAAAGCGCGCAAGAAGCGGGGCACCCGCTCAAAACCCCGCCCAAGCGGAGCTTGGACGGGGCACCCTTGAGCAACCGATCGTTGGAACTATGGGAACTATTTGTAAGTTCCGGTTGAGCTGTCCAGAGAATCGCGGTGCTCTTTGAAGTCCACCATCGAGCCGAAGGCCGGACCGTTCAGGGGGTTCTTCTTGCTCGCATCCCGCAGCGCGGCGTCGAATTTGTCCAGGCCGTCCGCGTTGGTCGCGATGAAGATGACCCAAAAGTTTCCGGGAGAATCGGTGTGGATCACTTCGGAGTCGACTTCATACTCGAGAATCGCGCCGTCGGCCAGCAACTTCTCCATCAGCGGCACGAACAGATTCTTGCTGAGCGTCTCCACGGCATTATTCGGCGCATCGGCCTTTAGTTTGTACTGCGCCGCGCGCCCATAAGCGCCCTTATACGGGCCCGAATGCCAGTTGTAATACCGGCTGACGAATATGTTGTCCGAATGTTTCGTGGCGCTGGCCAGTACGGGTGACGTGGACGATCCGTTTTTGTAGAACTTGTCCAGCACGTTCAGTATCCCAGCCATCGACATCGCCGACCACCAGTTGTCATGCGTTCCCCCGTCCGGTGTATGCACCAGGTTCACGTCGTTGCCGTAGCCCACAATGGCTCCATCGGCCATCGCCTTTTCCAGAATCTTCTGATTGGCGGCGCCGGCCTTTTCCATCTCCGCCCATTGTGCGCGGGGAATGCTCCAATTCCCGATGTAACTGTACATCGGCGGTTTTTCCTTCGGTTCATCTTGTGCAAGCGCCGGCGCGGCCGAGGCGGCCACGAGAGCGAGCATGCAAACAAGCGCAAAAATCCCCCACACTTTCTTCTTCATTCTTAATCCCCCAATTTTCTTGCGTTACGTGCGGTCGGAACAGTACTCCGGAGAGCAGTAAAATGTCAATAAAGTTAGTCCAGATCGTTGGCGCTCCACAGGTTGGGGGTGATCTGGCGGAATTTTAGTTTCCATTGGCCGTCGACTCTTGCCCAGGTGTCGGCCATGTGACGATAGCGGGGATGTTCTCCGGGGACGATCAGGTTGTAGGCGACGACGGCGGAGTCGTCGTTCAGTTTGACCACGTGGAAATCGTAGGCGCGCATGTTCTTGGGCGCTCCCGCCTGCGCGGATTCGACGAGTTCACTCTTGTCGTAGAAATCGCCGTTGGTGGCGATGCCCTGGAAATCGTCGGCGATGGCGCGGTCGACTACGGTTGCGTCTTTGCTCTGGGTCGCCTGCAGGAACTGCTTCTGCCGATCGATGAGTTGCTGGTCGAAGGCGGGAATTGGCTTGGAAGAAGGTGCTTGAGAAAGAGCCATGGTCACGCTGCCGAACGCCGCGGCCAATACCAGAAGAATGCTCCGCATGATCGCCTCCCAGAGAGATGATTTTACCCTGTGTTCCCCTGTGTCCTCGGCGGTAAGAAAACAACTTCAACCACAGAGGGCACAGAGGATCACAGGGGACATCAAGAGCGAGAGCCAAAAGCCAAGAGCCAAGAGCTACTTCCGCAAAATCCGCTGCGCCAATTCCGCGCGCGGTACCGTGACTTGTTCACCGGAGGCTAGATGCTTGAGCGCGAAGGCATCGGCCGCCACTTCGTTTTCGCCGACGATAAGGATGTATCGCGCGCCCATCTTGTCGGCGGCCTCGAACGACTTCTTTAAGCGAAACGATTCGTCGCCGAGATCGACCACCAGATCGTGCCGCCGCAGTTCGCGCGCCAGGCGAGCCGCTTCGCGATTCATGCCGGCGCCGAGCGGCGCGATATAAACGTCGGGCTTGCGGACCACCGACTCCGCCGACTCGGTCTCCATCAGTGAAAGCACCAGCCGGTCTTCTCCGATGGCAAAGCCAATCCCCGGAGCCGCCGGCCCGCCGAGAGCTTCGGACAGCCCGTCGTATCGCCCGCCGCCGAGAATCGCATTCTGCGCCCCGAGCGCCCCATGCGTAAATTCAAAAGTGGTTTTCTGGTAGTAATCGAGGCCTCGTACCAGGCGCGGGTTTTCCTGGTATGGAATCTGGACGGCGTTCAGGATTTGTTTCACTTCTTCGTAGTGGGAGCGGCAAGCTTCGTCCAGGAACTGGCCGATGGTGGGGAGAGTTTCGATGATGGGCTGGTCTTCGGGAACTTTGCAGTCGAAGACTCTCAGCGGATTGGTGACGGCGCGACGCTGGCAATCGGCGCACATTTTTCCTACTACCGGAGCAAGCGCCTGGCGGAGAGCTTCGTTGAATTTTGCGCGGTCGTCGGGGCAGCCTACCGAGTTCAGTTCGAGCGTCCAGTTGGTGATGCCGACGCGACCGAGCAGCGTGGCCAGCAGTTCGAGGATTTCCGCGTCTCTGGCGGGAGACTGGCTGCCGGAGGCGGGGGGGCCGATGATTTCGGCGTCGATCTGATAGAACTGCCGATAGCGGCCTTTTTGTGGGCGCTCGCGGCGAAACATCGGGCCGATCGAGAAGAATTTGTTCAGGCCACGCTCCCAGAGTTTGTGCTCGATGTAGGCGCGGACGATGCCGGCGGTGTTTTCGGGGCGGAGGGTGAGCGACTGTCCTTTGTCGCTTTCGGCGCGGCCGCGATCTTCCCAGGTGAACATTTCTTTGGAGACGATGTCTGTTTCCTCCCCCACGCCGCGAGCGAAGAGTTCGGTGGACTCGAAGATGGGAGTGCGGATTTCGTGGAAGTTGTAAGCGCGGAAAACGTCGCGCACGGCGGCTTCGACGAAGTTCCAGAGCGCGGTGTCGGGCGGGAGAAGGTCGCGAGTTCCTCGGGGAGATTTGATCATTTCGTGTTTGATCGCTGGTCGTTGGTCGCGCTTTCATCCAAACTGAGACGGGGCAAGCCCCGTCTCTACAGATGGGCTCTCTTGTCACTGCTTCACTTGATTAGTTTAACGTCGAATCGATATTTTTGCGGATATCGACGAGAATGTTCACGCGGTACCCACCGGGGCCAAATCGCCATGCGTCGCGTACAGTTTATCGAGATCCACGAACAACCCTGGTTCCCGTCGTCTCTTCGAGATGGAGTGACGGATGCGCTTCAGTTTGGCTTCAATCTCATAAAGGCCTACGCGCCCATCGCCCCGCTGTTGCAAAGCGCGCTTGACTCGACACGTAGCCGATCGGTTGTCGATATGTGTTCCGGCGGTGGCGGGCCCTGGTTCGACCTTTCTCGAATGCTCCAAGCAGACCCACCGGGCCTTCACATTTGGCTCACCGATAAATATCCAAACCTCGGGGCATTGCAAAATGTCGGAGCGGCTTCTGCGAATCACATTACTTTCTATCCGGGCTCGGTTGAGGCGATGAAGGTTCCTGGTGAATTGAAGGGGTTTCGGACGATGTTCACCTCATTTCATCATTTTGCGCCAGAAGAGGCTCGCGCCATCCTCCAAAATGCCGTCGATGCCGGCGAAAGCATCGGCATATTTGAAATCGCGAGGCGTGCTCCATCAACCATCGCCCTGGTGTTTGCGTTTGCTCTCCTGCTGTTCGTCTGCACTCCGTGGATTCGTCCGTTCCGCTGGTCACGGTTGCTCTGGACGTATTTGGTTCCGATCATTCCCCTGGTCTTACTGTTCGACGGAGTGGTGTCGTGCCTTCGGACCTATCGGCCGCAGGAACTGCGGGAACTCGTCGCAAAACTGACCGCGAGCGAATACCAGTGGGAGATTGACGAGCTTTCGACTGGGTACACGCCAGTTACTTACTTGATCGGTTGGCGGCGAGACGCTCATTAATTGGAAGCCAGCACATCGTCGTTGTAGTTCAGGAGCGCCCGTTTAGGCGTGCCTTTCAATCCTTTCAGCGGGATTTTCTGATCCACCGAAGTGTTCCCGGTGAGGCGCGCGCGGCCCAGGGGGACGGTGCGGCCGTCGGCTAGCTCCAAATAAATTGGCACGATCATGCGGAACTTATCGTCCACGCCGGACTGCGTGACCTTGAAGCCGAATACGACGTCGCCGGTTGCGTCTTTTGCGAACGTGGAGTCGATCTTGTAGGTGGGCAGGGCGGTGCCGTAGACGTATTCGTTAAAGAACCAGTCGAGGCGATGATTGCCCTCCAGATCCATTTCCGGGGTCATGTGTTTTTCCATCATTGCCTTGAAATCTTCGGTGGTGGCCGCCTTGCCGGAATACGTCTTCACAAAATCCTGCATGGCGGCTTTGAAATTCTGATCGCCGGTTTTGCGGTCCCACATCATCATGCGGATCATGTGCAGAACGTATGCGCCTTTGGGATAGATGAGACGCCGCGTCACGCCAAATCCTGTCCGCGAGTTACTGGCCCGGTATCCCATGGTTAAGGGGCCCACGTCGATGGCGCGAAAACCTTGGGCATCTCGTTCCAGCAACAACTCGCGCTCGTCGTTCCAGAACTCGATAAACTTTTTTGGATTCTTCTCGATCATGCTGATGTAGAGGGCCGCGGACATGTCGGCAAAGCCTTCGCTCATCCACTGGTCGCGGCCGGAAGCGAAGCCGACCGTGTGTCCCCACCATTGGTGGGCTACTTCGTGCGCCGTTACCACTTTCCAATATCCCCGGTCACCCCAGTCCAGACCCAGTTGATGGCGAACCGTGGTGTCAAAGTAGTAGCAGATCGGAATCCACACCAGTTCCGGCCACGACTGGCCGAAGTTGCACGCCGTTTGCTGGGTCAACTGCAGGTGCTTGAACAGCGATGGACCGAAATACTCGGTGTAGAGCTGCACCGCCAGTTCGCCTTCGGCCAGCGCTTTCTTATTCAGTGAAGTCGTGCTCATCATGCCCATCGCCGCCCTGCCCTTCAGCGGTTGCACCCAGTCTGGAGACTCCTCGTTAGCATAGGACTGGATGAAATACTCGGGCTTCGTGAGTTTGGCTTGTTCTTCCTTGAAGCGGCCGAAGCTGAACCCAGCCACGGTCTGCGGGTATTCACTCTTCCACACCGTCACATTCTGACCACCCTCATTGCTCTCGGAGACAAGCACTCCAGTCGCCGCCATCTTCATGCCTTTGGGAATGCGGAGCGTCATGTCATAGAGTGCGTATTCTCCAAAACTCGCATCGGGATCGTTCGGATACCAATTCTCCCGTGCCACCGGAAAATAGTTTCCGCCGCCCTCATTGCTCACGGCTCCTTTTCCCCTATAGGTTGTGGCGAGCGTGAGTTTCTCGTTTGCGCTGAGAGCCTTGGGCAAAATGACCGCGAAGTTGCCGTCGTCGTTTTTGTCCTCCTGAATGAAAGAGAGGGGCTGCCCATTTGCGGTTACGCTCTGCACGCGCAAGGGCCGGAACAGATCGAAGGGCACAACCCGCACACCGTTTCGGCGCGTAACCATATCGGTCGTAGCCTTCCCTGAGAGGGCGCCGTTCTTTTCGAACGTGACATCCAGTTGCTGGTGCTCAATTTTCGTCAGTCGCCCGATCGAACTCTTCGCACGGCCGTCCGAGATATTGAACGACGCCCAGTGCCCCCACTTGTTCTCGTCATAGGTTCGGAAGTTGACTTGATCGGATCCCCAGTTCGGCTCGATCTCATAGATTTCCTTGTCGCTGTAGCGCTTGCCGTGGATGAAGGCGTAGAACAGCCCCCCTGGTTCGGGGCTCAACACATCCTCAAGGATACGGGCCTCCAGGTTGTTTTTGAGCTTGTGGCGCGTCGTATTCTGGCTGTCTTTCAGCAAACTGGCATCGCAACCGCCGGACGCCGGGCTGCCGCCTTTTTTGATGTCGTCATAGGTCGAGTCCGTGAAGCGCAGGACCGCCTGAGTAAACTTCTCGCTGAACTCGTTCTCTTTCGTGAGCAGCTTCAGACTCTGGCGCTCGGATTCGAGCGGCGGATCGAGGACAAAGTTGCCTTCTCCCGTGAACACCGCGCCCGTGACCTTGCCCTGCACGGGCGTCACAAAGCACACGGTTCCCGAGTGCAGATGGAAGGTGCCGGCGTCGCGCTTCAACGCAAAGTTACTGACGCTCACTGCCTCGCCGGACAGCGTCAGGTTGCGAAGTTGCTGGTACGTAGGGTCGGAGTTAGGGCCAGCGGGGGGATTATCGGCAGCGTAAAGAGAAAAAGATGCGAGCAGAATGGCGGCGGCAAAGAAGATACGAGAAGCCATGGCAGACCAGAGCCTCCTGCATGGAAGAGCGTTCGAAGTATGCACGAGTTGTCCGTTCGTGCAAAGGACATAGATCACCAGGCTATGGGAGTAAACGATAAGTAAGGCGCCCCAGAAGGCAGTAAGTTCCGAACCAAGAGGGGAGTAATGGCTATCCTTGAAGCGCGAACACTCCGCCCAAGCGGAGCTTGGACGGGGTACCCTTTAGACAGTCGCAGCCGGGAGGCTACGCGTTCGCGTAATAGGAGGCGTTCTTGTCCAGAAACTCTTTTTTGTCCGCGGGCAGGTCGTCGGCGGTGAAGATCGAATCCGAGGTGCAGGCCGGAATGCAGGCGCCGCAATCGATGCAACCAACGGGATCGATATAAAGCTGCGTCGCCGCTTCAAACTGCGGCTCGTCTTTCTTGGGGTGGATGCAGTCGGTCGGGCAGACTTCGACGCAAAGCTCGTCCTTGATGCAAGTGTCGGTGATTACGTAGGCCATGAGTGCTTCTCCTGAGTCGTTTGCTGGAGTAGTTTCGTTCTTACCTTAGCCAGTGATGCCGGTCTTGGCGGTGACCTGCATCACAGGCAGGTGTGGCGTAGTCACACGGTATAGTGATGGCCGTCACAGGCGAGGCAAGGCCGGATGCGGTATAAAGTGGACAGTTGCAATCCTAGAGAGCCCGGCCTCACCCCACGACCCCACACAGCCGCCACCCAAGCGGCGGGCCGGGCAATCTTTCACCCGAGCCGGAAACTGCGCCCAATCGATTCCCTACCCCGCGTGCAAACAGCGAGTCTTTCCGCAGCAGGCCAAGAGCCAAAGGCTAAGAGCTTTTTCTCTCCTTCAAGTACGACTCCTTGTAGCCAAGGTAATTGCCGGCGTAGCGGAGGATCATTTCCTGGTCCTTTTCATCCAGGTGGCGGCGGAATTTCCCGGGGGAGCCCATCCAGAGGGAGTTCGGCTCCACTATCGTTTTCTCGGGGATCAGGGTGCCGGCGGCGACGATGGAGCCGCTGCCGATGGCCGCGCCGTTGAGGATGATGGAGCCCATGCCGATCAGGCAGCGGGCTTCAATGGTGCAGCCGTGCAGGATGGCATTGTGGCCGACGCTGACGTAGTCGCCCAGGTAGACGCCGTACTGTCCTT
Organism: Terriglobia bacterium; assembly: GCA_041483535.1. Taxonomy (GTDB): domain Bacteria; phylum Acidobacteriota; class Terriglobia; order Terriglobales; family Acidobacteriaceae; genus Acidiflorens. Next base: position 14,192 of record JBGPFV010000024.1, read on the forward strand.
TCATGCCGTGGAGGACGCAGTTGTCCTGAATGTTGGAATAGTGGCCGACGCGGATCTCGTGGACGTCGCCGCGGAGGACGGCATTCATCCAGATGCTGGAGTGTTCGCCGACGATCACGTCGCCGATGAGCTGGGCGGAGTCGTCGACGTAGCAGGTGTCGGGGAACTGGGGAGCGACGCCGTTGTAGGAGCGGATCATGGGTTGAGTGCGGCTTTGACCTGCCGCTTGGGCTGCGAACAGAAAACATATCATGGACGAACCGGTTAGAAAATAGATTGGGAGGGGCCAGTGAGACGCGTTTGTGATTAAATTCAGAAAGTCATGGACCCTCTTGAACTTTCTCCTGAAGACTTCCGGCGTGTGGCGGCCGAGGTTGTGGGAATCTCCGCTGGCTACATTTCTGCCCTGGATGCGAGCCGTACTTTCCCGATGACTACGGGCGCGGAAACCGAGCGCCTGTTTGCACTGGAGTTGCCGGAGCAGGCGATGGGCGACCGAGCCTTGGCCGCGCTCGGGGACGTGATCGCGCATTCGCGGGCCCACAACGGGCGCTTCTTCGGATACGTGCACAGTCCCGGAGAGCCGGTGGCAGCGCTGGGCGATCTGCTGGCATCGATCTTGAATCAGAATATTACCGCC
>JBGPFV010000025.1:0-14755 GCA_041483535.1 Terriglobia bacterium
AAACTGCAGGGGATGTTCGAATCATTCTGGCAGCACCGACAATTAGCGGTCCTGTTCTTGCTGGGGTGTCAGTCCCAAACCCGAAGATTAAGGATGTGATGGGTCGAAGAACTGACCCCCTGAGTCGGGGTTTTCGACCAGGACATGTGCCACGAAATTTGCTGGCGAGTCGCTTTCTCGGTTCTGGTGCCTTGGTGACGCGGTTTGCTGTCGCCAGAATTGATCACGACTGGATCCATGGCCGTGGCCGGGACACGCGGCAGGCAACTCTTAAGACCAAGTCGGTCGTGGTTCTCGGCTGCGGGTCCGTGGGCTCTGCCGTTGCTGTTAGTTTCGCAAAGTCTGGTGTCGGCAAGCTGACGCTAGTAGACAGCGAAAAGCTCGACTGGCCGAATACGAGCAGGCATTCGCTTGGCGCGGCTTCAGTTGGTCTCAATAAGGCGGAGGCGCTCGCCCAAGATCTGCAAGTCAATTACCCTCACCTGGAAATCATCGGCCACGACACGTCTGTCGACGAAGCACTGCGGGCCACCCCAGGTTTTTTGGGCCCTTGCGATCTAATAATCAGCCTGACAGCGAACTGGGGGATGGACCAGGCACTTACTTTGTGGCGGAGGAGTACAGACAAGCGGCCCAAGCTCGTATACGGATGGACGGAAGCGCATGCATGTGCTGGCCACGCAGTGTTCACAGGTGAGACCTCCTGCATTGAGTGTGGATACGATCAAACTGGACTTCCGGTGTTTGCGGTTACGGAGTGGCCCGAAGACCAAAATCTTCAGGAGCCTGCCTGTGGGGCTGCGTTTCAGCCGTATGGTGGCGTAGAAGTCTCAAGCACGGTCACGCTCATCGCCGGTCTCGCTCTCGATTCTCTTCTGGGAGCAAACGACTCCCCTATTCATCGATTTTGGGCCGGACCGAAATCCTTGCTGCTCGCTTCGGGGGGACGCTGGAGTCGCCAATGGGAGAACCATCCTGATTTCCGAGATTTCGGAAGCCTCGTCGTGGAGCAGTCTTGGCCGCCACACGCCCGGTGCGCCCGTTGTGGTGGAATCAATGCTTGAGATTCCCCTTGGAAGTTCCGGACAGATGCTAGTAATTGCTAACTCGGTCCTAAGACATTTGAGGCTACACCGCCAAACAAAGCTTTGGCACTGTGAAGCGGGAGGACAGCTATTCGCCGTCGTTTCGCCGCTTGAGCTTTACGTTTGCGAGGCAACAGGACCGCGGCCCACCGATAGGCGAACCCGGCATGGATACAAGCCGGACCGTAAGGCTGAACAAGTCGAAATACAGGAACGTCATCTTCGAGGTCTCCAGTACGTTGGGGACTGGCACACCCACCCCGAAAGCATACCGCATCCATCCGGAACCGATTACTCAAGCATGTCCGACTGTTTCAGGAAGTCCAAGCACGCCCTAAATGCGTTCTTGTTAGTAATTGCTGGCCATGGCAGGTTCCCAAGATCGCTACACCTGTCTCTGCACGACCGTCACGGATGCGTGAAAGAGTTAGACGCGGGTGACCCACCTCTGGACAGCAAGATAGCGCACCGCTAGCTAACTGCGGCAGAGTAAGAACCGGGGGTGGCCCACGTCGCGGTTTTCGAGACGTGGGACGCTGCGATCCCGATTAGATAACCGTTTCGGAGCCGACACGGTTATCTATTCAGGCCCGATACGTCTGCCGCTCAGAAAACGATAACCACAACGAGGATGGTCGCGCAGGGTTGTCCAGGATTGAAATTTACGCGTACGGTTTGGTCCAGGGGAAACAGGGTGGCTTGATCGTCGCAAAAAGTGAGGGTGGAGGATGTGCCGTTTTCGAGGAAAGTCACGAACGTGACTTGAATTGTTTCTCCGCTTCCATTCAGGATATTGCCGAGCTCGACTACGCTCACCGAGCCTTTGATGGTTGACCCCGTCTGGATGGCACCACGAAAGAATACATTGCCGCACCCAGCAGAGAAGAGGAGCAAAGAAACAACCAGAACGGGCAGGAGGAGGCACTTCACAAAGCACCCAGCGGCTGAAGTATACACCTTGGGTTAGCGCTCGCGCGGATGCTCGCAAGTCCGTGGAAGCTCCGGTGCCTATGATGACTCGGCGACTCGAATCCCACCCTTGCGCACAGAACGCGCAAAGGATAGGGCACCCGACGGCGCTGCACTGTACACCAAAACCGGGGTGCAGCTTTTCAGAGCCGCCGGACCGCCTGGCCGCCGCCCAGGGCCGCCAGAAGTTCTCGCGCTGTTTTTCCGAGCACGGGATGGCGCGCTTCGGGAGCAATCTCGACCAGCGGTTCCAGAACAAACCGCCGCAGGTGCATGGAGGGATGCGGAATCTTCAAGCCCGCTTCGTCGACCACCGAATCCCCGACCAACACCAGGTCGATATCAATCTTGCGCGCGCCTTTGTCGCGCAGGCGGAGGCGCCCCATCGCGCCTTCGATCCGAAGCGCAAGTTGGAGCAGTTCTCTCGGCGTTTTGCCGGTTTCGATCGCCGCCACGCAGTTCAGAAACCAGGGCTGGTCGGGGACGTCCACGGGCTGGGTCTCATACAATGCGGAGACCGCCAGCACCCGCCCCGCGACTTCCAATTGTGCGACGGCTGCGCGCAGGGTGGCCGCACGATCTCCCAGGTTCGATCCCAGCGACAGATACGCCGTTTCGCTCACCCCACCAGTTTCGCGGTGAAAGGCGCAAGAATCCAGAAAAAACTGACGGGAACGGGCAGAATACTTAGTTCATCCCCATCCAACAACACGAAGTCACCAGAGGTCTGAATTCGCCACCGCCTTCCCTTTCGAGCTCCCGCGTGACGAAGGCACGCTTTTCGCTCGGTACCAAGGTCACTTTCTTCGTTGCTTGGGTACCGCTAGTATCGAAAAAGTCATGAATCTGGACTCTCTTCTCATCAGCGGGGATGCCGCTTTGCTCGGCGTGCTGCGTCCGGCACTGGAGAATATCTCGGTCAATGTCGAGGTTTGCGCGGAGTCCAAGCCCGGACACGATCTATTGGCGGAGCGTAAGTACGATGCGGTCATCATCGACTGCGACGATCTGCCGGACGGCGTCGATCTGCTGCGTGCTATCCGCCAGACGCAAAGCAATGCGCGCTCCGTTGCCTTTGCCGTGGTGAATGGGAAGACGACTACCCAGGAGGCGTTCCACTCCGGAGCCAACTTCGTTCTGCAGAAGCCGCTCACGCTGCTGCACGCCACGCGCTGTCTGAATGCAGCGCTCAATTTTATGGTGCGGGAACAGCGCCGTTACTACCGGCATCCGGTGGAGATTCCCTTGCGGATCGCCCTGGCGAACAAGCAGGAACTGGCCGCCAGCACGACCAACGTGAGCGAGGGAGGCATGGCCATCCGCTTCGTCGGCAAGTTGCTCCAGGGGGCGCAGGCGCAGCTTCGCTTCACGCTTCCCGGCGTCAACATTTCGCTCGAACTGAAAGGCCAAGTCGCCTGGGCTGACGGAACTGGGCACGCCGGTGTCCGCTTCGTTGAGGTTCCGCAGAGCTCGCAGTATCAGCTTGAAAAATGGCTGACTGACCGCTTGCGGGAAGAACTGCCCGAGCGACCACCAGACTAAGCGGTGCTTCGCCAGGCGTCCGCTTGCTTGCGAACTCTCCACCTGCCCGGCATCCAGTTTGTAACTTGCGCCCAGCCTTGGTTGTGGCACTGTAGAGACGGGGCATGCCGCGTCTCGGTTTCACCACCTCGAGCATGATCACATTGGAAGAAAGAATCGCGAAAACCCAGCGCTTGCTGCGCCGCCTGGAAGAGGACCAGCCCTATTTGCAGGTGCGCTTGTCCATGCTTGGCGACGAGCACCGGCGGAGCGCGAATGCATTCGCCGGGCGTATCCGCGCCGAAGCCGAAGCCGAACTGGCGCGCCTGCTGGCAGAACGCGCGTCGCTCGTCGCCTAGCAGACTGTGGGGGAACTCATCGCGAGCGCGAGGAGCATACCTGAAGCGCTAAAAGCGCGGACACATTTTCAGCGGCTTGACGGCGCGACGGAAGTCGCGCCCTTCCCAAAACCAAAACAATCCAGAGTTGTTCAGCAGTCAGAGACGGGGCAAGCCCCGTCTCTACACAAGTTTTTCCGCAGCCTGTGAAGTCGCGCCCTTCCCAACCCTGCTCGAAGCAGAGCCCTTCCGCAGCCTGCTAGACGCTAAGACTCACCGCCGACACGAGCGCCGGCGTTGCCGCTACGTCTTCGAGCGCGGTTTCTTCCCAATACGAGCGGTCGCGCAAAATGCGCGACACGAGCGCGGTATGCATGGCGTGGCCGGCGCGGTCGGCCACCACTGAACCCAGTATCTGTTTCCCGATCAGCGCCAGGTCTCCGATCAGGTCCAGGACTTTGTGGCGTACGAACTCGTCGGGAAAACGCAACGGCGGGTTCAGCACTTCGTCGCGGTTCAGGACGATGGCATTGTCGGTCGATGCTCCACGGATCAGTCCCTGCTGCCGCATGGCATCGGCTTCATGCAGAAATCCGAATGTGCGCGCCGGCGCAATCTCTCTCAAATAACTGCCATTCGTGAGCCGCACGCAGAAGCTTTGCTTGCCGATCAACGGATGAGGAAAGTTGATGGAATAGGAAACCGAATAGGCGTCGGCCGGATACACGGCAATGAATTTATCACCCTCGCGCAGCTCGATCTCGCGCACAATCCGAAGATAAGTGCGGGCTTTGCGCTGCATCCGAATACCGGCTTTTTGAATCATTTCGACAAAGGGACGGGCGCTGCCATCGAGAATGGGCAACTCGAGATTGTCCAGTTCGACGATGGCATTGTCGATGCCGACGCCGGTAAATGCCGAGAGCAGGTGCTCGGTGGTGGAGATGAGCACGCCCTTCTTCATTAAGCTGGTGGCGTAGCTGACGCGGGCCACGTTGCGTCCGCTGGCCTCGATCGGGAAGCTGTCGAGGTCGGTGCGGTGGAAAACGATTCCCGTTCCGGCGGGGGCGGGGAGGATCCGCAGGCTGACCGGAGCGCCGCTGTGGAGACCCACTCCTGTACAGGTCACCGCGGCACGAATTGTTTGCTCGTGTGTCAACGGGGGACGGTATAAGTCTTTTATTGTGTATCAGCTTACAGCGAGGAGCCGACTTCCGTCTGTGGCAAAACAGCCACACTCCGTGGCTCGTTCCACTATGGGAAAGGCTAAGTTGTTCAGGCAGTTAGGGATGTTTGGGGGTATCCGGGGAGGAACCTGGGCTGGTTTCACGATCCTTCGGCAAGGTTTCGACGAAAACTCTTACCGTTTCTTCCGCGGCGCTTCCGGGTCGTAGGACACTGTCGCTTCGAACATCGAATCCGGCAATTTCAGGTTGTAGCTCGCGGTGTTGACGAATCGTTGCTGCGAAGTCTCTCCGTTGAAATAGCGGGTGATGGAGTGTGGGGTCCAGATCCCCTGCACCAGCTTGTAACTGTCGTAAATCTCGTCTTCCACGTTCATCTGCTTGTCCTTCGGATCGCGCCACGAATAGCTGATCTTGACCGGATAGTGCGAGTTCTGGTCGAGGTAAACGCTCACCGAATCGTTCTGGCTGTTGAGCAGGGTGACCCCCTCGCATTCCTTGCCATCGACGACCGACTGCCCGTCGTAGAACCAAGCCACATTGGGATCGCGGATCCACTTGCGGAACACCCATTCGAGCGAATGCTGGCGGCGGCGCAGATAGTTCTCCAAATCAAGCTTGTCCTGTGCCGCGGTTCCCTTGTAAGTCGTCTCGTATCCTTTGTCGCCGTTGTGAATCAGGGAAGATTCGACCTTGTTGGTCTTGACGTGGCCGACGTCGATCGTTCCCGGCAGCACGTGAATGTCCTTCATGTGGATGACTTCGAAACGGTCTTTGTCCGGATACTCGACATAGTAGTTGTAGGGAATTCCGGTGCTGTTGGTGCGCCCGTGATAAAGCGGATAGTAGCGGCCAGTCTCACTCCTGTTTTCGTAAGTGAGGTAAGGTTGTCCTCCCAGAGACTGGATCGTCCGATCCAGAAGCGCGCGCGCCTGGCGGGCATTGTCGGAGTCGTTGAGCTTGACGGCAGGCTGGGCGATGGCTGGCGGAGGGGGAGCGGTTTGGGCAGCGCCCAGCGCGCACAGCAGAAAAATGGCAATAAAGCGAGGCATAGCTCTTTGGTTAGAAGCAGTCCCGTTGATTTTAGCTGTACAGAGACCACTCCGGGGATGACGGAACTCCGGCGGGCGAGTTACGCTCGCTTGGACAGCCGAGGGCGGCTGTCCCCACCTGAACTCTTTACCCCACCAGTACCGCCCCGCCATTGACGTTGAAAACCTCGCCCGTGATAAACCCGGCATAAGGCGTGCACAGGAACAGAATCGGCCCGGCGATCTCGTCCGGCGTTCCCACGCGCCCCAACGGGATGGCTCGAAAAACCTTTTCGCGGGTTGGCGGATCGCTCAGCGCCGGCACCGACATGTCTGTATCCACCCATCCCGGAGCCACGCAATTAACGCGGATATGGTCTCTCGCGAGTTCGGTCGAGAGGCCTTTCACCATGCTGATCAGCGCGCCTTTGGTGGCCGCATAGTCGCAGTGGAAAGCTTCGCCGCGCTGGCCGGCGGTGGAACTGACCAGCACGATATGCCCGCCGCCCTGCTTCTTCATGTGCCCGACCGAATGCTTCACCAGCGCAAACACGCTGTTCAGATTCACGGCAATCGTGCGATGCCATTGTTCGTCGGACATGCGGTCAACCGGCGCATCCTCGGGCGGCCAGATGCCGTGATTCGCGACCAAAATGTCGAGACGTCCGAAGGCCGAGATCGCGGACGATACCAGTTGTTGCGCCGCTTCCGTGGTGGAAAGATCGGCTTGCACCGCGCGACAGTTTTCCGCGCCGCATTCGCGCGCCAGAGCCTCGGCCTGCGCCTTCGCCGCCTGATAATTGAAAACAACCTTCGCGCCCGCCGCCACAAACATCCGCACCGTCGCCGCGCCAATGCCGCGCGATCCGCCGGTGATAAGAGCAACTTTGGAATGGAGAGTCAGATTCACAATGCATACCAGTATCGCACGGCGAATGGCGCAAATCGTCGACGCTGTCACCGTTTCTTGCCGCTCTTTCCCACTTGTTACTGATTTGGTTCTGGACCGTGCATCGGCCGTCGGCTGGCTGTACCAGCGTGGTTAATGGTCCGCTATTCGGAGCGCAGGCTTTCGGCGGGATCGAGTTGGGCCAAAAAAGAAAGGCGGCCAATCGGCCGCCGACACCAAACTTACTCGTGGAGCGCCGGGCGTCCCCGCCCGGCTGGACGGGCGAGACGCCCGTCCCTCCACCGGATAACCCGCTACGCCGTCGCCGGGCGTTCGCCGCTTTTGGCGGGAGCCCGTTCCGGCTTGATCACTTGCTGCACGCCGTCATCGGTCTTCGACGGCAGCGGCTTGATCGGGGGCAGGTCCTGCCCGTCGACCAGCAGCTTGATCTCGGAGGCGTCCAGCACTTCACGTTCGATCAGCGCCTTGGCGATCCGGACCAGCGTTTCACGATTCTCCGAGAGGATGCCTTTCGCCCTCGTGTACCCCGCGCTCACCATCTTCCTGACTTCTTCGTCAATCTGGATGGCGGTGGCTTCGCTGTAGTCGCGGTGTTGCGAGATCTCGCGTCCCAGGAAAATCTGCTCTTCTTTTTTGCCGAAGGTCACCGGCCCCAGGTCGCTCATACCCCACTCGCAAACCATCTTGCGCGCCAGTTCCGTGGCCCGCTCGATATCGTTGCCCGCGCCGGTCGACATCTGGTTCAGGAAAATCTCTTCCGCAATACGCCCACCCATCAGGATGGCAATCTGCGTGTCGAGATAGTTCTTGTAGTAGTTGTGGCGATCGTCGGTCGGCAACTGCATGGTCAAACCGAGGGCCATGCCGCGCGGAATGATGGTCACTTTGTGCACCGGATCGGAGTGCGGCAGCATGGCCGCCACCAGCGCGTGTCCGGCTTCGTGGTAGGCGGTGTTCTTCTTCTCTTCATCGGAGAGGAGAAGCGACTTGCGTTCCACGCCCATCAGCACTTTGTCCTTGGCCAGCTCAAAGTCATACATGAGCACGGCCTTGCGATTCGGACGTGCCGCCGCCAGCGCCGCTTCATTGACCATATTGGCGAGATCGGCGCCGGAAAATCCCGGTGTGCCGCGCGCCAGAACCGACAAATCAACGTCGTCGGCGAGAGGAATCTTGCGGGTGTGGACGCGCAGAATTTCTTCGCGTCCGCGAACATCGGGCCGATTCACCACCACGCGCCGGTCGAAACGCCCCGGGCGCAACAGCGCCGGATCAAGCACATCGGGACGGTTGGTCGCGGCCATCAGGATGACGCCGTCGTTCGATTCGAAGCCGTCCATCTCGACCAGCAGTTGATTCAAAGTTTGCTCGCGCTCGTCGTGTCCACCGCCGAGGCCAGCGCCGCGGTGACGCCCAACCGCGTCAATTTCATCGATGAAGATGATGCAGGGAGCGTTTTTCTTGCCCTGTTCGAAGAGGTCGCGCACGCGGCTTGCGCCTACGCCGACGAACATCTCCACAAAGTCCGAGCCCGAGATGGAGAAGAACGGAACATTCGCTTCGCCCGCGACCGCGCGCGCCAGCAAGGTCTTGCCCGTTCCCGGAGGTCCAACCAGCAGCACGCCCTTGGGAATGCGTCCGCCAAGTTTCTGGAACTTCTGCGCCTCGCGCAGGAACTCGATGATCTCGCGAAGCTCTTCCTTCGCCTCATCCACGCCGGCCACGTCTTTGAACGTGATCTTTTTCTGCTGCATGGAGAGCAGACGCGCCCGGCTCTTGCCGAACGAGAGCGCCTTGTTTCCACCGGTCTGCATCTGCCGGATCATGAAGAACCAGAGCGCGCCCAGCAGCACCAGCGGCAGCAGATTCAGAATCCAGCTCGGCCAGGTGCCGTTGCTGATGTCCTTGAAACTGTACGGAACGCCTTTTTCCGTCAGCTTCTTGTACATCTCGGGATAGCTCCCCGGCGGCACAGTGGTATGAAACGGCGCGTCGGGGCTCTTAAACTTCCCCTTCGCTTCCTGGCCGATGAACATCACGTCGTGGATATTGCCCTGGTCCACGTCGGCCATGAATTCAGAAAAGCCAATTTCTTTTTCCTTCTGGGCATTGGTACCGGTTTTCACCACCTGCCAGAGCAGGAAGGCCGAGACCACAATGACCGCCCAGAAAAGTACAGTTTTGATCGTCGAATTCACCTAAAACTCCTCGAAGTGCGGCCCATCCCTGCCAAAAGAAAGACGCCGCTACAGGTCATATTAGATGCCGGAGGCGGGAATTTGACTGAGATAAAGACTACCCCTGTTGTATTTTAGACCTTTTCCCGCGAAAACGGGGGAACAGAGGGAAGTGACGGAGGTCACGGGCCGAAGCGGGGTTTGGCTTCCTGCGGGGGCATGGGATTCGACGGTCCGTCTCCACCCGAGCGGCGCCTTTGCGTCTGGCGGATCATGAAAAACCACAAAGCTCCAAGAAGAATCAGAGGAGCCAGATTGAGGATCCAGTTCGGCCAACCCTGTTCGGGTGCTTCCTTAAACCAGATTTCTACGCCGTGTTGCTGAAGAGCGTCGAGCATCGCCGCTTGGCTTGATGGGGCAATGACGCGAAAACTACCATTGGCGCTGAGCCCGCGAACCATACTACCCGCAATCGTGACTTTGCTGACTTGCCCGCTCGCAACCCTTGCCAAAAACTCGGTGTAGCTTATTTCAGGAACTGCCTGAGCAGTACCGCCGGCCCTCACAACCTGCCAGAGCAGGAAGGCGGAGACAACGATTACCAACCAGAAGAAGGCTGTTCTTGCTGCATTCATATCGACACCGCTCTAGGTCGTTGCCGCCAGGTACGGCAGGTTCCGCCCCGTCTGCTCCGGACTCCCCAATCCATAGCCGCAAAGGAACGCGTCATCCACCAGGAATCCGAAATAGTCGGGCTGCAGGGGCACCCGGCGGGCCGACTGGCGATCGAGCAGCGTAACCAGCTTCACCGAGGCCGCGCCCCGCCCTCGCAGGTCGCTCATCAGGAACTCGCTGGTCACTCCCGAGTGCACCAAGCCCTCGACGAGCAGCACATGCTTGCCGGCAATCGCCAGTTCGTGGCTGAAAAAAATCTCCAACACCGCGGATTCACCCTGCTGGGTCTGCTTGTACTTCGGTTTGATAAAGGAGCAGACGATGGGTACATCAACCGCCCGCACCAGGTCGGCCATGAACAGGAAGCTGTTTTCCAGAATGCCCAGCGCGATCACGGTCTGGCCGCGATAGTCGTCGGAAATCTGACGGCCCAGTTCGCGGACTCTCTTCTGAATCTGGTCGGCCGAGATCACCTGGCGCAACCCGTTCGGCGAAATAGTCATAGCGGAAGTGGCGCCTCCTGCGTGGTAAGTGGTCTCATCAATGATTCTCTGGGCGTGATCCCCGGCCCTCAGGGCTAAAGCCCCCCATTTCTTGCTGCCCTGGGCGGCACGGCTGAAGCCGTGCCCTGCCCAAAACCATTTATTAAGACGCGTTACTCTACCGATGGCATGTTACATCATGCCCGCGATCTCCTGAATCCAAATTGCTTGCGCAGCTCCCGCCGGCGCGCGAAAGGCCGCCGGAACCGCAAAACCCCGCATCCAGACGAGCCCGCAGCCTGCGGCGACCGCAACCGGCCAGAGCTTTTTCTCGGCACCGGTTGCATGGCGGCCGCTCAACAGTTCCTTCACTTTTTTGGCCGCCGCGGTATGCGCCGGCCAGTAACGATCCCCCGCCCGCCAGTTGCGGATCAGCACTTCCTTCGGCATGCGCTCCAGATCCAGCAACTGCCCACGCCCACCTTCCGGAACGGTGGCCGCATCCACCACGCGGGCTTCGATGCACGCGCCCAGTTCAGGAATTTTCACCGCGCCGGGCACGACTAAAGCGTACTCATAATCCCCAGCTTTTTCCCCGCCGACAGGTTTCGATTGCAACCGAAGTTCCTGCCGGTCAAGTCGAAGATTCCAGCCGCCTGGCAGCTCTAGCCTCCTGCCCTGCGAGCCTCGCGCTAGGTCCAGCACTTCGTCGATCAGGCGGAACGAGATACTCAAATCTGGCGCGGTCGTTTCCAGCCATCCGCGCAGCAGGCGGCGCCGGGCCGCCAGGGGAAGAGCCAGCAGCAGCCCCACCTGTAGAGACGCGGCTTGCCGCGTCTCAGGCGCCGCAGAAGCGATGGCGGTTTTAGCGATGGTGGACAAAATCGGCTCTCGCGCAGCCCCTGAAGGGGCGTTTGATTTCGAGGAACTTGCGGTATCGCTAAAGCGATACCCTGATACGAAGCCAGCCTTTTCTTTAGCCTGTTCGGCCGCCGAGGGCAACAGCGGCGCGATCTCGGGATGCCCGCGCTGCCAATGCTCCTCCTCGGCGCGCGCGATTTCCGCCAGCTCACCCATGTGTTCGATCGCGGCTTCGCCAAATTCTTGCGCGATCAGCGGCAGCAGCCGGTGGCGCACGCGATTGCGGAGAAAAGCAATATCCCGATTCGACGCATCTTCCCGCCAGGTTTGGCCTTGCTCGCGCAAGAACTCCGTCAGCGCAGCGCGCCGGAAGCCGAGCAGCGGCCGTACCACCTCGCCAAACACGCGCCCCGGTTCCTCGAATACAATCCGCGGATGAACGCCCGATAGCCCCCGAATGCCGGTTCCGCGAAAGATGCGGAGCAGCACTGTCTCCGCCTGATCGTCGAGCGTGTGCGCCGTCGCAATCTTCGCCACGCGGCCCGCGCGCGCGAGTTGGCGGAAAAAACCGTAACGCAGTTCCCGCGCGGCCGCCTCGATGCCGGTTTCGGAGCGATGTTTCCCGTCCACCGGCGCGTCGCAGACGTGCAGGTCCATACCGTGCAGCCGCGCCAGTTGCGCGACAAAGCGCTCGTCCTCGTCCGACTCGGCTCCGCGCAGCTTGTGGTTGACATGCGCAACCGACAGCACGATCCCCAGCTCGCCCCGCAACTCGAGCAGCAGGCGAAGCAAAGCCACCGAATCCGCCCCGCCGGAAACCGCTACCGCCACGCGGTCCCCCGCGTGAATCGACTCCTGCTTTCGAATTGTCTTTAACAGCCGTTCCGTCAGCGCATGCACGGAGAAATGGTACAGGAATCAGTACCCAGTACCCAGTTGCCAGTGGCGGCGGTTGGCTGAGAGCTGACAACTGATAGCTGAAAGCCGGGTGCTGGTGCTGATAACTTAAGGACAGATAGAAATATGACTCGCCTCAAGCTGCTCGCATTTGCCGCCTTGCTGTTGATGACGCCCGTCGCGTTCGCCAACATCTACGGCGCGGTTCGCGGCGTGGTGCACGACCCGCAGCATCGTCCCATTCCAGACGCCATGGTGATGCTCAAGGCGAAATCGTCGGACTGGGTAAAGAGCGTCACCACCGATGCCACCGGAGAATTTCAGTTCAACGCCGTGCCGCTTGGCGATTATTCGGTCAGCGTCGCCAGTCAGGGCTTCGCGCAAACTTCACGGGAGGTCACAGTCGTCTCGGGAACCGTGCCCGTCGTCCACTTTCTTTTGACGGTGGCAACCGCGAATGCCAATGTCACCGTTTCCGGCGCGCCCGAAGTGGCCCCCACCGATTCCGCCACTCCCACCACCCTGGTCAGCCGTCTCGATATCGAGCGCACCCCTGGGGCCGACCGCACCAACAGCCTGGCCATGATCACCGATAACGTGCCGGGTGCGTACGTCACGCATGATCAGCTCCACATTCGCGGCGGTCATCAGGCTACTTGGCTGGTGGACGGCGTGCCCGTACCCAACACCAACATTGCCTCCAACATCGGCCCGCAATTCGATCCCAAAGACATCGACTACATGGAAGTGAATCGCGGCAGCTACGGCGCCGAGTTCGGCGACCGTACTTACGGCGTGTTCAACGTCGTGCCCCGCACCGGCTTTGAGCGCAATCGCCAAGCCGAACTCGTTCTGAGCGCCGGCAACTTCTACCAGACCAACGACTCCTTCAGCTTCGGCAGCCACACCGAACGCTTTGCGTACTACGTCGGCCTCAACGGGAACCGCAGCAATCTCGGCATCCAAACCCCTATTCCGCAGGTCGTGCACGATGCCGCCAATGGCTACGGAGGTTTCGGCTCGTTCATCTTCAATGTTAATCCTTCCAATCAGCTTCGCCTGGTGACGGCGCTGCGCAAGGATTATTACCAGGTTCCGTACGATCCGAACTTCAATGATCTGGAAAGTTCGCTGTGTTCGACCTGTGACAGCAGCGGCCTTCGCGACAGCGACCGCGAAGCCGATGCGCTGATTAACGCTTCCTGGGTCCACACCTTCAACTCGCAACTGATGCTCACGGTCTCGCCCTTATTTCATCGCAACACCACCGACTACCAGAGCGCTCCGAACGACTATCCCACGGCCACCAGCGATCGCCACGCTTCGACTTATGCCGGAGGCCAGGTGAGCTTTGGCGCGAACTTGGCCCGCAACGATTTGCAAGTTGGCTTCTTTGGATTCCACCAGAGCGACGATCAACGATTAGGCATACTCTTCAACTGCCCAACCAACGGCGACCCCAATTTCCCGGATTGCAATCCCGGCCAGACACCCTTTGCGGATCGTGAGATGCCTTCCGGCGGTCTCGCGGCTTTCTTCCTCGACGAAAAATTCAAACCTTTCTCCTGGCTGACTCTTTCTGCCGGCATGCGCCCCACACATTTTGCCGGCAGCGGTATCTCGGAGAGCGCCATCAGCCCGCGCTTCGGCGCGACTGTCACCGTCCCCCGTCTGCGCTGGACCTTCCGCGCCTTCTACGGTCACTACTATCAAGCGCCTCCCTTGCTCACCGCCTCCGGTCCGTTGGTGCAGTTGTGTAATCAGCCGGGCAATCACTGCCAGTTCATTCCGCTCAATGGCGAGCGCGACGAAGAGCATCAGTTCGGTGTCACCATTCCCTTTCGTGGATGGACGCTCGACGCCGACACCTTCCGTACCCGCGCCAGGAATTTCTTCGACCACAACACCATCGGAGAATCCAACCTCTTCTTCCCTCTAACCATCGACCAGGCCCTGATCCGCGGCTGGGAACTCACGTTGCGTTCACCGCGCATAGCGCATCGCGTACAGCTTCACCTTGCCTATTCCAACCAGGTTGCCTACGGCGGCGGCGCCATCACCGGAGGGTTGACGGATTTCACCACGAATCTTTGCGATCCAAACCCAGGCCTCTGTGCCCTCGACCACGATCAGCGCAATACGCTCAATATCGGCGCCGACGTCTCGCTCCCGTGGCACTCGTATGCCTCCACGAATGTCTACTACGGTTCCGGCTTCAGGAACGCGTTCTCCGACAACCCCTATCCCGGCGGCTATCTGCCCGGACACACCACCTTCGATCTTTCGTTGGGCAAGGACTTCGGCGAGCGGTTCTCCGCCTCGCTGAATGCCTTGAACGTCGCCAACCGCCGCGTCGAACTCGACAACAGCCAGACCTTCGGAGGCTTCCACTGGAATAACCCGCGCGAGATCTTTGTCGAACTACGCTACCGGTTCCACTATTGAGAGGGAGGCGGTTGGGGCTGACAGAGTGTGCGTGGAACTCGGTCGTCCCTCCGGAGTCTGTGTCATAGCTGAGAATCCGGCGACTGCAAAAACGTTCTCTTCAG
Source organism: Terriglobia bacterium (assembly GCA_041483535.1). GTDB lineage: Bacteria > Acidobacteriota > Terriglobia > Terriglobales > Acidobacteriaceae > Acidiflorens. The sequence continues at coordinate 14,680 of JBGPFV010000025.1, forward strand.
TTCTTTGCCGAACGATCAAGTCCGACGCGCTGGACTTATGCCCGCGCCCATCGGGTTAGGTTGTAGGCAATGGCGG
>JBGPFV010000026.1:0-14557 GCA_041483535.1 Terriglobia bacterium
CATTTTGTGGAGGCTACTTCCAAGGTATTGGTATAAAATGACTTATGCGTTTCTTTTGAGAATGCGGAATGGCATCCGTCGTGCTTTAGTAGAGAGCGGGTGCACTTCAGAGATTCTCACCAGGATCCCGAAAGAGATTTAGGACAGAGCAATATTTGGGCAAGGAGCCCCTCACCTTATGAATCGCACGTCGTTGAAATTGACCCTAATGCTGGCGGCGGCACTGGCCGCAACCCTCGGATGTTCAACCAAGAATTACGTGCGGCAGCAGACCACGCCGCTGATCAACAAAACCAACGAACTCGACGACCTGACCGCGAAGAATTCGAGAGACATTAAGGATGTCGATCAGCGCGCGCAGGCGGGAATCCAAGCCGTGCAGGCCAAGGCCGCTGAGGTAGATCAGAAGGCGCTGGCTGCGGGAAGCTCGGCCGATAAGGCGCAACTGTCGGCGAACGGCGCTACCCAGCGCGTGGATGTTCTGACCAACGCGGTCATCAACCTCGATAACTATCGCCCGGTGGTAGAGACGGCGGTGCATTTCGGATTCAACAAAGACAATCTGACGAAAGAGGCCAAGGAAGCCATCGATCAGCTGGCCGCGAGCGTAGCCGGTACCAAGGGATACATCATCACGGTCGAGGGCGCGACCGACTCGGTGGGCAGCTCGGAGTACAACTACGATCTGAGCCAGCGCCGCGCCAAGTCTGTGATTCAGTATCTGGCCGCGGAGAAAAACGTTCCGGGCTACAAGATTTATCAGATCGGGCTGGGCAAGGATAAGCCGGTCGAGTCGAATAAGACCTCCGGCGGCCGGGCCAAGAACCGCCGCGTGAATATTCGCCTGATGACCAATACTGGGGCGGGAACGACACCGGCCAGCAACCCGGCTCCGACGGCGAGCGCGACTCCGCCGTCTTCCTAGGTTTCCCCTCCTCCCCGGAGGACTTTGCCAATGCAGGCCGCCCCCATCGGTGGGCGGCCTGATTTTTTTGTATCGGGTACTAAAGCGATTCCAGAGTCGGCGCAAGACCTTTACCACGGGGACACAGAGGAACACAGGGGGAAACACCAACCTCTGAAGCGATACAATAAGGCGTGCGTATTCGATTCCCGATGATTTGTTTGGCGCTGCTGACGGCTGTTTCGCTGGCGCAGGATTCGTCAAAAAAGGCGGCTTCGGACAAGACGGCCTCGGACAAGGCGGCCGCGCAGAGTCGCGAGGCCAGGGATGAGGAGAGTTCCAGCCAGGACACACGAGTCGATACCAGCCCGCCCAGGGACGACGCCAAGAATCATCCGGGCAGCAAGGCTGCGGTCGCGGACTTCGACATCCCTGACAGCATTGAGACCTCCGGCGTCCAGGAGTTCCATCCCTGGAACCCGATGAAGGCGCTGAAAGACATTGAGGTCGGGGACTATTATTTCAAGCGCAAGAATTACAAAGCCGCGCTGGATCGCTACAAGGAAGCTCTTTATTACAAAGATAACGATGCCGTCGCCAGCTTCCGACTCGCCGTGTGCCAGGAAAAAATCGGAGACAAGACCGAAGCGAAGAAATACTACGAACAGTATTTAAAGATTCTGCCGGAAGGCCCGTTGGCCAAGGATGCGCACGCTTCGCTGGAGCGGCTGGCGAAAGCGCGGTGAGCGAGGGACGGCATCCGACGAGGTTTTCTCGATCGGCGTCTAAGATTCCGGCCGGGCGGGGACGCCCGGCTCTCCACCGGCAAGAGCCTTATTTCTCGACCCGTAAGAATTCCCCGGTGGTTGCGTTCACGGCTACCCGCAGCTTGGCGGTCTCGGGATTGGTTCCATAGATCACGTGCCACAGAACTCGGTTGGTTGGCCGGTTCCAGTCCAGCACATAAAGAACAGGGGTGTCGGGTTCCTGCGCCAGCAGTTTGTCGCCGCCGTGCTGCTGGGCGACGGCGAAGGCCTTGTCCGTATCCACTTTGAGGGCTTGGACGTCGAAAACCTGGGTGTTGGAATTCGACGGACTGTAGTTGTCGTCGACACCGTGCGAGATGTCGCCGTTGGTCCAGGTATAGGACTTGACGGAGTGCAGGGACGCGGAGGCGAATCCGACGCTCCAGTCTTCGGATTTGCCGTCGCGGCCCTTGGAATCGGCGGTAGGGTGCGACTCCACGCGGTAGGGTTGAACATCGCCGGCCCAGCCGCGGGCGGAGACGTAGCATTTGAAGACCGCGCTGCTTCCGGTGGTGGTCTGCGGAGCTTTCGGTTGGGAGGTCTTGGCGGTGGCCGGCTGGCTCGGCTGCGAAGAACAAGCGGCCATCAATCCTAATCCGGCTGCTAGAATTGCAACTAATAGTTTTTTCATTTGCGATTTCCCGATCACGGTTTTGGTTTGAGGATTATTGTACCGAACTGGGGCCATGGATTCCTTTCTCGAACGTTTGCGGCAGGAACTCGAAGATGCCATCCGTGGTGCGGACCCCAGTGCCTGGGTGCAGGCTCCTGCCGGAAAATGGAATGCCGCTCAGATCCTGGAGCACCTGTTCCTTACCTACAAGAATACCAACCGCGGCTTGGCAAAATGCGCGGAACAAAGCGCTCCGTTGGCCACGCGGGCGACGGTGAAGCAACGCGTGGCCACGCTTCTGGTGGTGAATCTGGGGTATCTGCCGGAAGGGCGCAAGGCCCCGGAACGCGTAGTGCCACGGGGAATGCCGCTGGAAGAGGTGCAGCGCGCCATCGGGTCTGAGCTGCAGAGGATGGGCGCGGGGCTGGACGATTGCGAGCGCCGGTTTGGCGCCCGGACAAAAATCATGGGCCACCCGTTCCTGGGGCCTTTGACGGCCGGCGAGTGGCGCAGATTCCACTGGGTCCACGGGCGGCATCACGCGCGACAGATTCGGGAGCGGATGGGGAAATCCTGACCGATAGCCCTTTTCACTCTTTACTCTTTAGTCTTGGTCGCTGTCTTGGTTGTTGTTTTTGACTTGGGTGTTGTCTTTGACTTGGGTGTTGTCTTTGACTTGGTTGTTGTTTTTGACTTGGTTGTTGTCTTTGACTTGGTTGTTGTCTTTGACTTGGTCTTTCTCCACGATGTCGGCCTTGCGCGCCTGTTCCTGTATGTCGTCCAGTTCCTGGCGGGCGGCCTCAATCGCTTGCTGCTTGGTTTCGGCGTCGCTTCTGTACTGTGCGTCCTCCTTACCCCACTGGCCAGCGTTTTGGATACGGTTGCCCTGGCTGTCATACTGGGTGGCCACGCGCAGTCGATATTCGCGCTGCGCGAGGTCGAGATCGTGGTTGAGGGAATCGATTTTCGCCTGCTGCGCGTCGATCTTCTTCTTCCACTCATCGTCGGTCTTCTGGCGTTCGGCGGCGGTGGCGGCAGCGGGATCGACGGGGGCTGCTTTTTCCGACGGCTTGGATTTCGCGTCCCCAGTCTCCGGCTCCGCGTCGGCATCGGCTGCCGGCGGGGGGCCGACCACACTCAGCGGTTGGCTGGTGGGGAGATTATCGTTATCGTAGTGGCGGCCGGTGGAACTCGGTTCGGCTTTGGTGTTGCGAACCGCCCGCGCGTAATCCCCGAGAGACTGAGCGGATGCGCCGCCGATTCCCAACAGGAGCAGAGTAGCGATGACCATCGAATTGATGTGCTTCATGTGATTATCCTTTCGCGAATCAGTACCCAGTACCCAGTCCCCAGTACCCAGTGACAACTGAGTGCTGGCTACTGGCAACTGACGTTCAAGAACTTGTAGTGGCGGCACGAGCGCCTCCCAGGAAACTTACAATCGTTCGATCGAGCTGCGCCGCTTCGTGAGCGATGCCACCGGCCAACTGGCGCGTCAGTTCGGGGTCCGGGCTGCCGGCCAGTTGCTGCGCATATCCCGCGATGGTAGTCAGCGAGTTGCGCAGTCCGAGCGCAAGTTCGGAGGAGATCTCCTGATGCAGCTTCCGATCGTGCCGGATGCGCTCAATGTCGGTCTTGTCGGTCAGCAGAAGCGTTGTCCCCATGAAACTGGCGTCTTCGGCGAGAACCGGAGAGGCGGTCAGCTCGAAGACATGGCTTTCTCCATCCCGAGTGAGGTGATCCACGACCAGCCCTCGCACCGCCGACTTTCCCGCTAGAGCGGGCGCCAGCGCTTGCTCGACGCTGGCTTCCGAACTCGAACCTGAACTGGAACTAGAACTTTCCCAGTGCAGCGTCGCCTGGTGGAACAGATCGCTGACGTGCAATCCCACGGGCGAGGCGAATCCGAGCAGCTTGCGCGCGGCCGGGTTCGCTTGCCGCACCAGACCGCTGGTATTGAAGAACAGAACGCCGCAGGAGAGGTTCGAGAGCACGGTGGAGCTCAGGGAGTCGGAGGCCTTGGCTTTTCTGCGCTCCGAGAGTTGCTGGGTGGCGAGCTCGTGCTTTTGCTGCTTGAGTTGCTGGATGACGGCGTGATAGGCGTGCACGGGCAATCCCTCGGCCGCCAAGGGAGCGTGGTTGAGCGAATCGGGATCGGCGACGAGATTCTTGCGCAGGCGCCGAATCAGGAATAGGCCGAGCCCGAAAGCTGCCATGGCGGCAAACAGGAGCAGAGCCATGCGCAACAACATGGGATTAAGCAGCAGGCTCATAGCGCCCTCCAATACCAGTGCAGGAGGCGGTTGCCAAACAGGAACGACAAAAGCGCCATGCCGCCGAGGAAGACGCCAAAAGGCATCTCGTAGTAGCGGAGGGCGAGGCGGGCGGAGTGCCAGGCGCGGCGCCGGGCGTCTTTCTGAGAGATGGGCGAAGAAGCGCTGCGCGCCTGGTTGCGGCGAGTGCGCTTCATCCAGACGGCGAGAACCGTGGTCAGTCCAAACAGCGAGCCCGACAGCGATGCGGCAAAAATGGTTAGGACGGTGAGCTTGGTTCCGAGGAACGAGCCGATCAAGGCCATCAGTTTGACGTCGCCGAATCCCATGCCTTCGACACCGCGGGCCCGGAGATAAATGGCGGCGACGCCGTAGAGGAACGAGGCGCCCACCGCCGCTCCCAGGAGCGAGTCGGCGAGCGACCAGATGCGCCACGAAATCTCGCTGGTCATCCTCATCCTCATGATCGGCGATACCATACCCGGCATGATTTGGGAGGCGAGGTCATTGACGGGGACCAGGAGGCTGAACAAAATTCCCAGAGCGAGGCCAGGCAGCGTCATGGCGTCGGGAAGAAGCTTGGTTTCCGCGTCGGTAAAAACCAACCCCAGCAACAGGTAGCCGAGCACGGTGCACTTCAACATCGCCAGCGTCAAACCAAAATGGCCGTAACAGCCGAGGAAGAGCAAGCCCGTGAGCAGTTCGATCACCAGGTAGCGCGGGGAAATGGGCTGCTTGCAGGAGCGGCACTTTCCTCGAAGAATGAGCCAGCTCAGTACGGGCAGGTTGTGGTAGAGCGGGATGGGGTCTGCGCAGAGCGGACAGGCGGAGCGTGGCGCGACCACCGACTTGCCGCGCGGCAAGCGGTAGATGCACACGTTCAGGAAGCTGCCAAAGCACAGCCCCAGAGCGAAGATCGCAGCTGCAAGAAAAGGTTCCACGTTCGCTAAGTGCCCAGTCTGCTTGGATTTGGATGATTATAAGCCGGACGGGCGGGGCATTCTAAGTACGAAGGTCACTGTACCTCTGTCGATTGCAAGTCGTTGTGGGGGAGGGAGAAACGGCGCCTCAGGTGTAGTAGCTTGAACCCGACCTTGCAGACAACCTTGGCGAGAATCCACGTATCGGACACAGCCTGGTATCCATGTCGGGGATTTTGAGTGCAATCGGGATTTTGCGACAACAACCGCATAGTTTCGGAGTTGTTGCATTCTCGGAGCGCTGACCTCAAGTGGGTTTTTTGGGTTGGAAATACCAACCGACGAGCAGGCCGAAGAGTGCGCCGAGAAGTGTTCCGGCAAAAGTCACAACCGGTAGGACCAAGAAGCCCAGGAAGATAGCTTCGACGTTCGTCCAGGAATCGCTGAAAAAAGGAATCTCAAACAGTGCTGTTCCGAGAAAAGCGCCGTAGACGAGGCCGCGGTACTTGGTCTGCGCGAGGGGAAGGCGATCAGCCACCAGAGCGACCGCTACGAACGGCAAGACCCAAAGAAAAGAAAAGATCACGAGAATTGGAATGACGCCGAGTATCCAGCCCAAGGGCATGGGCTTGAAGCCCGGGATGCCAACCACTTGCAAATAGAACCAAACGCAGATGCCGATCAAGCATGGAAGGAAGTAGCCGAGACGGACGACGACCCAGGGCCAAGCGGGCTTTGCAGAGGATTGGCCCGGGGCGTTCACCTCCGATCCCTCTCGCTCCAATTTCCCCTTTGAGGACACCATGGCAATAGCCTATACACGAAGAGCAAAACGAGGTCAGTGAAATGAGTCACGACATCGTGTGCGGTGAGTGCAGGATGTCTGCGTGCTGAGCCGTCAGGCAGGGGCGCGATAACTGCTGTTAAGAGGCGATACCGCAAGCTTGCGCCATCTGTTCGCCCCCACCCAAGGGTCTGCCTGACAGTAGCGACCCCATCTGACACCACGGTGTGCAAGGCCAAGTCTTGGCTGTCACAGCTCAGGCTACCCGGCTGATTTCGTGCACCTGGGGCAAGAAGATGGAAAACACGGTTCCGGTCGCGCGCGCTGTTGTCCGCCCGTCGGCCCGGCTGCGCACCCGAATCGAGCCCCCGTGTTTGCGCACAATGCCGCGCGAGACCCACAATCCGAGGCCGGTTCCAGTGTCTTTCCTGGTGGTGTAGAAAGGTTCGAAGATTTGGCGGAGATGGTCGCGGGGAATCCCGCTGCCGGTGTCGGCCACGGTGATGCGGACTCCCACCCGGCCGCTGGGCCAGTCGCGGCTTGCCGCCACGCGCACGTGCAGAGAACCTCCGTCGGCCATGGCATCGATTGCGTTCATCACAAGATTGGCGAGTAACTGCCGTAACTCGCCGGAAAAGCCGCTGATCGGGCCAGTGCCGCGGTAGCGCCGGGTCACGCGGATTTGGCGGCTTTCCAGTTTGCGGGAATACAACTGGAGAATCTCGTCCATGATGGCGGCAGGATCCATCGAGTCCGGGGAACTGGTGTCGCGGACAAATCCCAAAGTCTGTTGCGCCAACTTGGCCACGCGGCCTACCTCCTGCTCCGCCAAGGCGAGGTAGTCGGCGGCGTGGCTGGGGTCATGGCGCGCCAGATAAAGCAGGTTGGCGAGGGCCTCGAGGGGATTGTTGATCTCGTGCGCGATGGAGGCGGCGAGGCGTCCGGTGGTGGCAAGCTTTTCGCTGCGGCGGATGGCCTCTTCGGACAGCTTCTCGGCCGTGATATCGCGGGCGATGGCGGATGCGCCCACGATTTTGCCGCGCGCATTTCGCAGCGACGACACCGATAACAGCACGGGGCAGCGCGTGCCGTCCTTGCGCATGCGCTCGGTCCGATAGGAAGGCACGTGCTCGCCGCGATCGAGTATTTCCTGGTTGCGTTCCAGCTCGTCGCGGCGTTCGGGCGGCGCCAGTCGCGCGACCTTCGAGCCGACTGCTTCCTCGGCCGTGTAGCCGTAGAGAAGTTCGGCGGCGCGATTCCAGCTGGTGATGGTGCCATCCGGGTGGGTGCTGTAAATTGCGTCGGAAGAGTATTCCACGATGGCGGCCATCTCGCGGGTGGTACGATCGGCGCGCAACTCCGCCAACGTTTTCTGCCGGGCCATGCTGCCGGCGAATACGGAAATGGCGAGGAAAGCCGCCAACTGCTCCAGGTCGACGGTGGAGCGGATGCCGAAACTGAAGTAGGGTGGAAACCCGAAGAAATCCAGGCAAGCGGTGGAGAGCAGCGAACAGAAAACGGCGGGGCCAAAACCGAGGAAACGAGCGGTCAAGAGCACCGCCGCCAGCAAAAGCGCAAAGAGGTGGCGTTGCAGCACGGGGGAAAGGGCCCAGAGGCTGAGCGCGACCCAGACGGCAAGCGCGGCTCCTCCGTATTGCACCAGCGCGGAATAGCGGTTCCGTGCGATCCAACGCTTCAGATTGGCTTCAGTTCCCGGCATTTTCCAGATCGATGCAGGCTCCAGTTAACGACCTGCGGATTTTGGAACAGGGTGGGCAAGACAGCTTTCGATGTCCCATGAAAACTCTAGCAGCCGCCACGGCGCGCGGCAACCGCTGAAGCCCATAATCGTCAAACGCGTAGAGACGGAGTTCGGCCCGACTCGGGAGACGCGGCAAGCCGCGTCTCTACGGGAGGGACAGTCTCGTTACTGGGGAGCGTCCAACTTTTGGCGACCCGAGTCGAGGCCCCTGTCCGCCAATGTTACCGTCAATGGGTTTCGCAAGGTGAAGTTCAGCACGGTCTCCGAGGGCAGTTGAATCTGCTGGCCCTTGCCGGCTGCCTGGATGCCGCCACCGACGCCTCCGCCCGCCGCCGCGCCGATGCCTGCGCCCTTCCCGCCACCAATGATGCCGCCGAGGATGGCCCCAACCACTGCGCCCCCGCCCACCTTTTCCGCCGTATTCGTGGTGCGATTCTTACCCTGGCGCTGGTATGGATCGGCGTCGATGAAGTAGGACTTGCCACCCACCGAGATGGAGTCCAGTTGCAAGACCAGAAGCGATTGTCCCGCAAATTTTCCCGCACTCTTTACATCTTCGACGTGGCCCTTCACGTCGTATCCGGAGGGCACCGCGTCTCCGTCGGAGGGCAGGGGAGCGTCGAGCGTCGCGCGGAACGTTTGCCCAGGCTGCGCTTTTTCGGAATCAATGGGATCGAGCAGCCGAATCGCGATGGACGTTCCCGAGGGCACCGTTACTCTTTTCGGGGCTGGATGTGGCGCCGGCGCGGGCGGCGCGGGAGCTGGGTTCTCTTCCGCCGCTGCCTTTTCGGCTACCGGGGGCGGGGGAGCGCTGGAGGCCATCGCTGGGGAATTCGACTCAGTCCGATGACGGGGAGTGCTGGGGCGAGGTTTGGCTGAGGGAGTCTTGGCCGGGAAATTTTCGGGTGGCGGCGGCAGTGTCTCACCCGTTTGGTTGGAGGCGGTCATGGCCGCCGATTCGGTTTGCAGATTGTTCACTACTTCCTTGATCCCTGGGATCGCGGACGCGTAGCGGGCTGCCGCCGCACGCTGCGTCTCGTTCTCAACCGTTCCGGAGAGGGTTACCACCCCACTCGAGGTTTGCACCGTGATGGGCTTGCCGTGGAGACCGGAATCTTCACTGAGCTTGGATTGAATCCGACTGGTCAACTGACTGTCATCCGGCGCTTTGGAACAGGCCACGCCGATGGCCAGGATGGCGGCCAACAGAATCACTGAAGAACGTTTACCACCGCTGCACTTCATAAATGCTCCCGAGCAATGGAAATTGACTATATCTAGTTTAGATGCAGGCGGGGGCCGCTGCCGGCAGGGAAATGGGGAGCAGAATCTGGCGTGACAACTGGCCAGCAGGGGCTGAAGCCGGCATCTGTGCGGTTCGGAGCGGCCCGGCGGAAGAGGCCGCGGAGAAACCCGTCCGGCGCGCAAGAAGCTCACCGCGGGCGCTAAAGCGCGACATATGGTCAGCGACTTACGGCACGACTGAAGTCGTGCCCTTCCCAAGGCTCGCTCGAATCAAGGTTTCTCCGCTACCAGCAGCGGCTAAAGCCGGACCCATTTTCAGCGACTTGCGGTATGCCTGAAGGCATACCCTGATACGAAGCGTGAGTCCTCAAGTTGTTCCGCAGCCTGTGAAGTCGTGCCCTTCCCAAAACCAAAACGACCCAGAGTTGTTCCGCAGTCTGAGACGGGGCAAGCCCCGTCTCTACACGAGTTCTTGCGCAGACCCAAACCCGTTCGCGGGTCCGTCTTTAGTCTTCAGTCTTCAGGTTTTAGTCTTTGTGGAGAAATTTGTAGTCGAGGATGGAGGCGGCCAGTGCGTACGCGTCCTCGGTATTGTCGAGCGCGTCTTTGATGCGAATCAGCCTTCCCTGGCAGAGTACGCTGCTGTTTTTTTGTCCAGAGATTTCTTCGGGCATGTCGAAGATCAGTTCCACCAGCGCATTGGCGGGCAATTGCTGCGGACCGTGAAAGAGCACGCCCGACTGGCTGATGTTCTGGATCACGCCCTCATACCAGGTATGGAGATTTTTGCCGCGGTAGCGAAGCGGAAGGTTCGAGCGCAGGCGGCGTGCCCGGGGCATCCACGTCGGTTGCTTTTGACTGGAGCGGCGCCGGACGGAGGTGGAATCCGCCGCTGGTTCATCGACCCGACTTCCGCGACGCATGGTCTTCCAGTCGTACTGGTAGGCGGAGGCGCACACCAGGCAGACCTGGTAGTACTCGCCATTGGCGGCGCGGCGCGGCCAGGAAAACTCGTGGGAACAGCGTCCCAGCATCAGAACATCCATCAGTCTTTGCGGCATGATGAGGAGTAGGGCCTCTACCAGTCGGACCCCTCCATCTTCCGACGGCTGCGACGTTCTGGGTAGGTTACTTTCGTGTATTGCCGCTCAAGCCTTATGCTTTTCCATATGGCAGGGAGCGAACAGTCGCGCATGGGGTTTGTCCTCGCCGGAGGCAAGAGTTCTCGCCTGGGGATGAATATAGATAAAGCCTTTCTGGATTTTCGCGGTCAAACCTTGCTGGAGCGGGCGCTCGGCGTGATGGGCGCGGTCTGCGAGCGCGTGGCCATCGTCGGCGACCCGGCGAAGTTTGCGAAATGTGGATCGGCGAAGGATGTGCTGGTCGTGGCCGATGTTTTCGCGGGATGCGGTCCCCTCGCCGGTATTCACACCGCGCTCGTGCATTCCCCGGCCGCACTGAACCTGATGCTGGCGGTGGACATGCCCTTCGTTTCCAGCGAGCTTTTGGAGTTTCTTTTCGCGGCGGCCGAAGCAGGCGACGCGATCATCACGGTGCCTCGTACCCACAGGGGATTGCAACCGCTCTGTGCGGTCTATCGACCCGATTTCTCCACGGCCGCCGAGCGAGCTTTGCGAGCAGGGAAGTACAAGGTCGATGCGGCGTTTTCCAGCGTATCGGTTCAGGCGATCGAAGAGGACAAATTGGCAGCAGCGGGCTTTTCCGAGCAGAGTTTTTTCAATGTGAACACCCCGCAGGATCGCCTGGCGGCCGAGGGTTGAAGTTTCTGGCAGGTGCCGCAAACTTTGACGCGACTCTGAATGGGCAGCGCCGGGGCAGGCGCGCTGCCAATTGTCAATGAGGGACCGCGGCTGGCCGCTATGCTTTGGATTTCGCGCCCACGAACTGCGCGAGATACAATCGATCGTGACAGATTCACGTCAGCGGTTTCTGGAGGCATGGAATGAGTTTTTCGGCATCCTCGGCAGATGAGCGCGTGCTCGACGTCCTATTCACCGACGACACGATTAGCGTCAACCTGCGCGACGGCCGCGTCATAACTGTGCCACTCGTTTGGTACCCCCGCCTGCTCGACGCCACAGCCCCGCAACGCAACAACTGGAAAATTGCCGGCGGTGGCTATGGAATTCATTGGCCTGACATCGACGAGGATCTGAGTACCGAAGGATTGCTGCGAGGCGCGCCCGCGCCCAAAGCGTCCGTTCCGGCGAAATAAATTTGCTCAACTAGCCGCGTCTGGCTTAGCGCTTGAGCGGCGGGGCATCTCGTGCCATGCTGATAGGTATGGCGGCTGCGGGCACACTCTCTCCCTATATCGAATTTAAGGGTGTCTCCAAGGCATTTGGAGATCGGGTCGTTCTCCAGGACGTCAGCTTCGAGGTGTTGCCGGGTGAGATGGTGTGCATTCTCGGGCGCAGCGGGGTCGGAAAATCGGTGGCGCTGCACAGCATCATGGGCTTCCTGAAGCCGGATTCCGGCCGGGTCATTGTGGCCGGCCAGGACATCACCGGCTACAACGAGGATCAACTGGAAGAGATCCACAAGAAAGTCACCATGGTATTCCAGAACGGGGCGCTGTTCGATTCTTTAACGGTGGGTGAAAATGTTGCCTTCCCTTTGCGCGAAAAAAAAGAGCTTTCCGAAGAGCAGATTTACCAGGTCGTCGATGGCCTGCTGGAAATGGTCGGCGTCCTGGAAATGCGCGAGCTGTTGCCCTCCGACCTTTCTACCGGCATGAAGCGTTCGGTGGCCATCGCGCGAGCGCTCTCCGCGCAACCCGAATGCGTGCTCTACGACGAGCCGACCACCATGGTGGATCCGATGATGGGGAATCTGCTCGGCGATCTTATCGCCCGGCTGAAACTGCAATTGCATTTGACCTCGGTGGTCGTCACCCACGACATGCGCCTGGCCAAAAAGCTGGCCGACCGCGTTGTCTTCCTTTACGAAGGCCGTGCGATTTTCTTCGGGCCTTACAAGGACATGGAAGAATCCACCGAGCCCATTATTCAGGAGTTCCTGGAGCTGGATGAGTTGAAGCTGGAAGCGTAGAACACGGTGCTGGTGGAGAGTCGGGCGTCCCCGCCCGGCTGGACGGGCGGGACGCCCGTCGCTCCACTAAAAGCCTTGCCCTACGAGGTTCTCCACCGTGATCGAGCTCGGCGCCGGTTCTCCTTTCATCATCTTCTCGACGTACTTCGCGATCACATCGGCTTCCAGATTGACGGGATCGCCCGGCTTCAGCGATCCGAGATTGGTCAGCTCCACGGTGTGCGGGATGATGGCGATGGTGCAGCGGTTGTGTTCAAGTTTCGCGACCGTCAGGCTGATGCCTTCAATGCAAATCGATCCCTTGTACACCGTGTACTTCTCGACCTCGGAGGGGATTTCAATATGCAGCCACCAGTTCTCGGAATCCGCGATGCGCTCGAACTCGATCAACTTGCCCACGCCATCGACGTGTCCCTGGACGATGTGGCCGCCGAAGCGGCCGTCGGCCTTCATGGGCAACTCCAGGTTTACCATTGCGCCCTCGTGCATGCGCGAGAACGAAGTTCGCACCCAGGTTTCCGGCGCCAGGTCGGCGCAGAATGATTTTGGTTTGATGTCAAGCGCGGTCAGGCAAACGCCGCTGACCGCGATGCTGTGGCCGGTTCCCAATTCTTTTGGGGCATTCGCGGCCTCGACGGTGATGCGGCGATTCTCGCCACGCTGCTCGATCTTTACGACTTTGCCCACTTCTTCGACAATTCCGGTAAACATAAGATGTATCCCTCAGTCTCTCTTCAGTGAAAAATGTTGAACAGTGTTCCAGAACCGGTTTCATAAACATCTTTCCGCTCGGAAGGCACCTCCCTCAGGGGCTGAAGCCTGCATTCCTCCAAGCCCTGAACGGCACGGCTGAAGCCGTGCCCTTCCCAAAACGTTAGCGAACCAGAGTTTTTCAGCCGTCTGAGACGGGGCAAGCCCCGTCTCTACACGAGTTTTTCCGCATCCTGTGAATCCGCGCCCTACCCAAAAACTGTTTTATGAAACCAGCTATAAGCACTCAAGCCGATCCCGAGTAGGGATCGCGGAGATAACCTTCCAGCGCGAAGTCTTCGCCGAAGCGGTGCAACTGGAAGCGCTGCACGCACTGTGCCCTGCCGTGCAAACTTTCACCGGCCAGGAAGGGAACCGCGCCCTCGCCAAAAATCTTCGGTGCGTAGTAGAGGAACACCTTGTCCACCTCGCCCGAGGCCAGGGCCGCGCCGTTGACCAGCGCTCCCCCTTCGATCAGCAGGCTGGCGATCTGCAGTTCTCCCAGGCTGTGGACAATGGCGGCGAAGTCGGGACGTCCGTCCGCGGTGGCCGATATTTGTTGCACGCGAATCCCCTTCGCTTCGAGCGCCTGTCTGGGCTGTTCCTCCGCCGTGGAACACAGCACCAGAACATCGTTCTCCGCGGTCTGAATTACGCGCGACGCCAGGGGAATGCGCAAGTAGGTATCCAGGATTACGCGCAGCAGCCGGCGCCGCCTGGGCAGGCCGCTCCGGTCGGTGAGCAGCGGATCATCGGCCATGACCGTGCCCACCCCGGCCATTATCGCGTCATTCTGATGGCGCAGTTGCTGCACATGGGCGCGCGCCAGTTCGCCTGTGATCCAATGATATCCGCTGCGCGCGCCCTCGGTTGCGGGGGTCGCCGAGCCAGATTCCGAGCTAGATTCCGAAGTATGTCCGGTGCCGGGTTTCCGGGCGTCGGCGATTTTGCCGTCGAGAGTCATGGCCGACTTCAGCGTGACCAGGGGCTTGCCGTGTCGAATATACTTGGCGAAACTCTCATTCAGCTTTCTGGCTTCTGCTTCGAATACGCCGAGCTCTACTTTGATTCCCGACGCGCGGAGCTTGGCAAATCCTAGGCCCGCCACACGTGGGTTTGGATCTTCCATGGAGCAGACAACGCGGGTGATTCCGGCGGCGATCACGGCATCGGCGCAGGGCCCGGTGCGGCCCTGATGCGAGCACGGCTCGAGATTCAGGTAGAGAGTTGCGCCGCGCGCCCGGTCGCCCGCTTGCTCTAGCGCAAGAATTTCGGCATGCTTCAGGCCGTCATAGGTGTGCGTGCCTGCCCCGACTTCGTGGCCCGACGCATCCACTACAACCGCGCCCACGGCTGGATTCGGCGACACGAGCCCAACGCCCGCTCGCGCCAATTCCAGCGCCTTGCGCATGTGTTGTTCGTCGGTGG
>JBGPFV010000027.1:0-14520 GCA_041483535.1 Terriglobia bacterium
CCGTGAAATTTTCACCGAGGAGCAGTTCCTCGTTGCTGTCGTAGAACATTCCCCATCCCAGACGGATGCTGGACTTGCCCGGCCCGCCGGAGACTTTGGCGAACCAACCCTCGGACCGGCTCGGCGACCATGCCAAGCCCAACCGCGGGGCGAAAGCGCGCAGGTAGTTGTTCGTGAGTCCCGCCGTCACTCCCGAATCTCCTGGAAAAACCATGCCCAGGGGGAATACGGAGCGGGCGGGTCCTTGCGGGGAGCAGTCGCTGCCGCCGACCAAGCCCAGCAGCGGGTCCGACGAATTCAGGACACAAGGATAAATGGCGGTGGCTTGGCCAGGACGGAAAGCCTGAATGCGGCGCCCAGCGTCGGCTTGAGGTGTGTTCCACTCCCAGCGCAGTCCGTAATTGAGGGTAAGGTTGGGCCTCAGTTTCCAGGCGTCTTGGGCGAACAGGTCGAACTGCAGGGCGCGGACGTCCACCCCGTTTGCCGAACCTTGCGTATAGGAGTCTGGGAGACCGAGGAGATAGTTGGGTATGAGACTGCTGAACCCGACGTCGTTGGGGCCGCCTCCATTGAAAAAGAATCCCCCACTGACGTTATAGAAGTACAGCTGATCCAGGCGCTGGTTGCGGATATCGACGCCGAACTCCAACGTATGCTGACCCAATATCCGGCTATAGGTGTCCAAGGCTTGATAAACGTTTCCCGTTTGGGAGAAGTTTCCCGCTTGGTTGTTGCCAAACGCAAAGCCACCCGCCAGAGAGACAAAAGGAACGCCCTCGTACCCGGCGCCGTACCCGGGTGTGATTCCAAGGCTGGGGTTTGCCGGATCGGCAAAACACTGGTTGGTGGGGACGACCACGCACGAATCCTGCACCAGATTGGTGCGCGCCGGAGAGAGCAACTTGCCCTGCCCGTTCCGGTAATAGACAAATCGGGCCTCGTTAATGGCCTTTGCCGTGATCGTCCAAACATGAAACAGATTCAGTTGCTGAAAGCGGTCCCTGGTTTCGTTGCCAAATCCCGGCACGTTGGCCCCGCTCGCCAGGAAACGCGAGAAGGGCTCGAGGTCAGACCCGTCCGCGCCGTAATAATAGAAACTGAGTTGCTGCTGACTGGTGAGGTTGTGGTCCAGGCGGAAGGTCACCTGGTCCTGCCGGACTTTTGCGTTGGGAGCAGAATGGAAGGTATCGCTTCCCACAATCGCCAGGGGTACAAACTGGTTCAGCAAATCGGCGGCAGTGGGATCAAAGCACTCCGGTGGAAGTAAGTTGCCGGGGAAAATGGCCGCATACGGCGAACCGGCCGCGATCGGCGCTCCGCCATGGGCTTGAATGGCCGCCGCGCATCCGGAGCGGTTGCTGAGGGCCTGCGCGACGGGGGCACTGTTGAGCACCCCGGAAAATGCCGGGCCGGCGGAAAAATCGCCGCCGCGCTCTACGGGCGTGGGCACGATCACGGGATCGGACGTGATTCCGTGCCGCACGCGCCGACCTTCATAGGAAGAGAAGAAGAAAGTCTTATCCCGCCGGATAGGGCCGCCAAAGGTACTGCCAAACTCGTTTTGCTTGAAATCCGGGGTCGCCGGATCGAAATAGCCTTTCGCGTTCAGCACATTGTTCCGGAGAAACTCATAGGCGCTGCCGTGAAACGCGCCGGTTCCCGACTTGGTGATCACATTCAGCACCGACCCGGAGTTGCGGCCGAGAGCGGCGTCGTAGTTATGAGAGATAACGCGAAACTCGCCGATCGAGTCCGGCGAGGGCTCAAGGGAAGGAGAATTCACCATCTGGTCGCCCGCGTGCCCGCCATTGACATTGGAATTGTTTGAGCGCGAACGCCCGCCGTTGACGGAAACCACTCCCGGTTGGTCATTGCCGAAGAAGAGGTCCGCACCTAGGGTGCCTTGCACGCCTGGCTGTAGCTGGAGCAGGTCAAAGGTGTCGCGGGATTTGAGGGGAAGCTCGGTGACATAGAGGTCGTCCATCACCACGCCCAGTTGAGCGTTCCCCGCTTCGATCATGCTCGCCTTCCCCGTGTGCAGAGAACCAGATGGGCCTTGCCCCTGGGAAAGGACGACAGCAAGATTCACAACCTGCCCAATGCTGGCACGAACCGCGCCCGCTTCAAACACCATGAAACCGTCGGCTCTTACCTGCAAGTTATAGGTGCCGATCGGTAAGGAAGCGAACTGAAACTCGCCGGCCTCGTCGGTGGTTGCGGCGCGCATAAGCGAGGTATCCTGGGCGGTGATCACGACAAACGCGCTCACCACCGGCTGGTGGGAGACGTCGGTAACTTTGCCCTGTACTTCGGCGGTGCTTTGTCCCCACAAACGGAAAGTCCCAACCAACACAAAGATCAGCAGAGCGGCCGTCACGCTCCGGTCGAAGCGTCTCATTTTCTCGGACCTTTCCGTACCTTATGGATAAAAGTAACGGTCACTCGGGGTGCACGGAAGGTCACGAAGGTAGGACTTGACAACACTGGGTGCCAAAGCGGGAATCACGTTGCCTCTCGAACCGATCTGGTCCTGTCCCCAACCCCCAACTCGATTCTGGACGAGTCCTCGCCCTCCGGAAGCTGGGAACTCCGGCCCCGAAGGCGCTTGCGTCTTCGACAACGGGCGACTTGCCGGCGTAGTCGGATCGCGGCCGCTACCTGCTTGGCCCGCCGATGTGGTAAAACCTGATACTTGGCGATCCACATCATCGTCTTCCTGTTTTTCGCCGGCGTTCTCGGCGGCGCGCTGAACGCGGTCGCGGGCGGCGGCAGCTTCATCGCCTTTCCGGCCCTGCTGTTCAGCGGAGTCGCTCCCATTGCGGCCAACGCCACCAATACGGTGGCGCTCTGGGTGGGAGTCACGGCCAGCACCGGCGCTTATCGCAAGCACCTGGACATTTCGCGGCGCATCATGATTCCGCTCGCCGGGACCAGCGTGATCGGAGGAATCGCCGGCGCCTACCTGTTACTGCACACGCCGGCCCAGACCTTCCTGCGCGTTCTGCCCTGGCTCATGCTGGGAGCGACGCTGCTGTTTGTGTTCGGCAACCGCCTGAGCGGATCTGGAGGCTCCATCGCCAAGGATGCTTCGACCAAGGCGGTGGCGGTCGCCGCGTTGTTGGAGCTGGTCTTCGCGGTTTACGGAGGCTATTTCGGAGGCGGGGTTGGCATTCTGAATCTGGCCATGCTGGCCGCGCTCGGCATGACCGACATTCACGCCATGAACGCGTTGAAAGTGGTACTGGGCGGGATCATCAACGGCATCGCGGTGATTACCTTCATCGTAGCCGGGGCGGTGGTGTGGAAGCAGGGCAGCGTCGTGATCGTGGGCGGGCTGTTCGGCGGATACTTCGGCGCCCACTACGCGCAGAAGCTTCCGGGCGCGTGGATCCGCGGCTTCGTCATCGCGGTGGGAACGGCCATGACGGCGTACTTTTTCTGGAAGGGCTACCGCTGACCTGCGGTGTCATCTCACGCATGTGCAGATCCAGTGTCCGACGCCCTGGCTGACAAAAAGTATCAACGATGCAACCACAAGGTGCTTGGCGATTTCCGAAACCACGCCGGACTTCCGCTCCCGGGCAATTACATAAGTAAGGGCAGCCAGCAAAGACATTCCCCAGACGATTCCGGCCACGGCGGCTACCCGCCCCTGACACTGCATCACGATCAGCACGAAACTGAGACATACCATGAATCGCGTGACGAAATTGGACAGGGTGCCAAGAAATGCTTCCCGGCGCTCCAACCGTTCCGACTCTTGATAGATGTGAACGCTCAGCGAGTCGGTGAGGTTGTCGGCAATAGCCGCGATCAAAAGCGCGCTCACTATGGTTGGTTTTCCCGCGTTGACGGCAGTCAGGCCGGTGATTAGAGCCATGCTGGTAACAATGGCCGCCGTCCCCCCAAAGCTGATTCTGTTGATTTTGACCATTCCATCATTGAAGATACCGAAACCCGGCTCAATTCAACTGTGATGTTTGTCACTGAGCGGACAGACGACGACGCGGCGATAAACATCCCGTTCACCCGATTGCGGCATCCGATTTCCCGTAGAGACGCGGCTTGCCGCGTCTCCGGCCCGCGCCCAAAGCAGACGGGGCAAGCCCCGTCTCTACAGGCAGAGAGCCAACGCCGAGGTCCTTGACTTTCGTAACCTGCCTGCGGCTGCCGCCCGATGCCATACTAGGCGGAGCATGTCCTCCACCGTCACCACGCAAAAAGGACCGCGGGGCTCGCGCGTCAAGCTCGGCGGCTCCATTCTTGCCCTGGTGCTGCTTGAAAACGGGCGGCAGGTCCGTGGGCGCATGAATCAGCTCTCGGTCAACGGCGGGCTGCTCTCGCTCGAACACCCGCTCGACGAAGGCATCGAGGTGACGGTCGTGTTCCATCTCGGCTTCAGCCTCCGGTGCCGCGCGCGCATGTTGTTTCCCATGTGGGCCACCCAGGGATGTCTCCAGCCTTTTCGCTTTTTGGAATTGTCCGAGGCCAACCGGGCGGGTTTGAACCGGGAATTGGATGCCCTGGTCCGAGGCGGCGCGCCCCAGGAAGAAGAAGAAGCCGAGTAGGCACCTGACTGCTATCGTAGAGACGCGGCTTGCCGCGTCTCCGGCCCGCGCCCAAAGCAGACGGGGCAAGCCCCGTCTCTACAGCGGAGAAAATCTACGCCGTCGCCAAAATCTCTTCCAGCGAGTACTTGCGCAGCTCCCCGATCCGCTCGATGGTGATATCCGGCTTGGGATACTTGGCCACCAGGGCCGCATCCAGCGCGTAGTGTCCCTGGCGCGGAAATACCGTCGTCACGCGCGTGCCCCAGTGCTTCTTGATTGCCCCGAGAATCCGCACCTTGTCGTCGACCATTACGTAATGCGCCGCCGGATACTTCGCTTCCACATCGCCCAGTTCCAGTTCCTTGTGAATATAAATGAGGACGTGCCCTTCGAAAACCTCATAGAGGCCCGACCGGTCTACCTTGCGCGGCTGAAACACGACATCGCCGTCGCTCAGGATCACCGCCCGTCCTAGCCGCTGCGCGTACTCCACCGCATCCAGCGACTCCGGAAACAGGCGGTTGGCAAAGGGATAATTGATCAGGAAGCGGGACACGGCCAGCAGCTTCGGATCCCGCGGCCGTTCGATGCGGTAACGTTGCAACGCGCCCAGATAGTCGGCGTATCCGAGTTCGGTGCGCAACTGCTCGAAGATTTCCCAATAGCGCTGCTCGGAGGCTTCCCCCACTTGATTCGTGAGGTACCGCTTCAGGTCTTCGGCCACGCGATCGTTATCGAGCAACGTATTGTCTACGTCGAAAAGGAACACGGTGCTGCTGGCATCGGGGCGATTCACACGACCTCCCAAGTTCAAGGCAAGGTGGCCCTATCATGCCAGAAATTGCAGACCTGCGGGCTACGAGCAAGCAGATGTTGGGGTTTGCGTGCAGTGCGCAGCTCGCAGCCAAATTTACGCCCGTCACGCAGGGCTTGCCAGGTCCCTTCCCTTGTAGTACAAAGGCGTCGGTCAACCATCGATTATCAGCCGAGGCGGGGTACTGTGACTCTGCCTCACAAACAGGGTGAAACCGTCTTCGCCCCTCCCAGGAGCTTCTCTTTGTGGAACACATAGATGCAGCGATCAATAGTCGCTTCGATACACGCTCCAGCCGGCCTTGTGAATTCTGCCGGGAACTCGACCCGAAATTCCGCGAGCGCCGCCCGCTCGACCAGATGGTGGCCAGCAGCCGTAAAGCCATTGCTTCGGCCCACTTGACGGAAGACGGTTATGTGCGCCACCGCATGCTTGAATTGCGCCAGATCGCTGCTCGGGCGCCCCTCACGGCGGCGTAACCGGCGCATTCTTGCCCCTTTTGTGATTTTTTCGCGCAACTTTCGCGCCGGTGGGGGGTTCTATATAGTTAGGCCCCGAATCGGGGTACCCTGTGCGCGGGGGAGGCTTCCTATGGTGGCCGCTGGGCGATCTTGTTTCCTGCTTTCCTGCTTTTTGGCGATTTCCCTCGCCGCCTCTTTGCCGGTTCAGGCTCAAATTAACGGCGTCCCTGCTTCAGTCACTTCGCTCGGTTTCGGTGGGAGCAACAACCCCAATCCCGGTGTCCGGGCCAGCGTAACGTCACTCGGGCCAAACGGCTTCGGCAATAGCCGTCCAGTTTTTGGAGACTGCTGTGCCAACTTCTTCATGCCGGCGAACCCGAATCTAGCCCTGTTTTTTAATGGCCAGTTCTCAGATCGTCAGGTCTTCAATCGTCAGTCCTTTGATCGCCAGTCTTCCGGGCGTCACCGCCGCCACGGGGATCACGACTTTCCCCCCGTCGGCGTCAGCGGGCCGGTGTACGTTCCCTATGCTGTTCCCTACGCTGTGCCCTCCGACTCCCCATATGCCGACGAGGCCGATGACGATTCGCCGGATTACGATTACGTCCGCGCACCTGACGTGCGGACGAGGGAGCGGGACCAGTATTCCGCCGCCAAACGCCATGCAAGTCGCGAATTGGCCCCGATCTCCGGTGCGTCCGCCAAACCAGGTGCTGGGGAATCGGAAGAGCCGGAGGCTCCTAGAGTGGAAGACCCGGTGACGGCCCAGCCCTCGACCGTGCTTGTTTTCAAGGACGGCCACCAGTCCGACGTGCTCAACTACGCCATCGTAGGGGATGCGCTGTTTGACCTGGGCGCCGGCCGCACCCGCAAAATCCTGCTGGCCGACCTCGATCTCGCCGCTACTCACAAAGCCAACGACGAACGGGGCGTGGACTTCCAGATTCCGGCGAGCGCCAAGCAGCCGTAAGTCGAAGTCCTAACCACAGGGAACACAGAGGAACGCGGGGGATTCAAGATCTCCCCGTGTTCCTCTGTGCCTCCTGTGGTAACCGCCCTCCTATTTCCCGCTTGACACGGGCGCCCCGATGAATGGATACTTATGCATTAAAGTGAATTTTTATTCATGTCAAAAACAGCGCGCCACAAAGCCATCCTCGACCTGCTCGACCAAGGTCCGGTCGAAAGCCAGGACCTGCTCCAGCACCGGCTCGAGCGCCGGGGCTTCGAGGTAGGCCAGGCGACCCTCTCGCGCGACATCCACGAACTGAAACTGGTGAAAGGCGCCGAGGGCTATCGGCGCGCGGACCAGAGCCTGGGCGCGGAAAGCGTTTTGCCCTCGGTCATGCATCTGGTGCACGAGTTTGTGGTCGAAATCCGCCAGGCCCAGAACCTGCTGGTGGTGAAGACCACGGTCGGCAGCGCGCAGCCCATCGCCGCCGCACTCGACGCTTCGCGCTGGCCCGAGGTCGTCGGCACGCTCGCCGGCGACGATACGGTGCTGGTCATCGCCAGCGACAAGAGGAAAGCGCACGCGCTCGCCCGGCGGATTCGTGAGTTAGGTGTCAGGTCTTAGGTCTCAGGTGTCAGGAAAACCTGGTTCTGAGACCTGGGACCTAAGACCTGACACCTGGGACCTGACAGTGAGAACCGACACCCTGGCATTTAGGAGTGCACATGCATAAGCAAGAAACCATTGTTCTCGCCTACTCCGGTGGGCTCGATACCTCCATCATCATTCCGTGGCTCAAGGAAAACTGCGCCTACGATGTGATCGCCATGGTCGCCGACGTGGGCCAGGGGGACGACGTCGAGGCCGTCGTCGACAAGGCCTACAAGACCGGAGCCAGCAAGGTGGTAGTCGAGGATCTGCGCGAAGAGTTTCTGACCGGCTACGTCTGGCCCGCGCTGAAGGCGGGCGCGGTGTACGAGAACAAGTATCTGCTCGGAACGTCGCTGGCGCGGCCGGTGATCGCGAAACATCAGGTCGAAGTGGCGCTGCGCGAAGGAGCTTCGGCGGTTGGCCACGGATGCACGGGCAAGGGGAACGACCAGGTCCGCTTCGAGATGGCCTACCAGGCGCTTGCTCCCGAACTGAAAGTCGTGGCGCCGTGGCGCGAGTGGGATCTGAAGTCGCGCGAGGATTGTCTCGACTACGCCGAGAAGCGCGGCATTCCCGTGGCCGCGAGCCGCGAGAAGATTCACAGCCGCGATCGTAACCTCTGGCACCTCAGCCACGAGGGTGGAGAACTCGAAGATGCCGCCAACGCGCCGTTCGCGAGCACCTGGCAAATGACCAAGTCGCCGCAGGAGGCTCCCGACCAGGAAGAACAAGTCGAAGTTGGATTCGAAAAGGGCGTGCCCGTCTCGGTGAACGGGATGAATCTCGATCCCGTATCGCTGATCGAGTTGCTGAACGAAATCGGCGGGCGCAACGCGGTGGGACGCATCGACCTGGTCGAGAACCGTTTCGTCGGCATCAAATCGCGCGGCTGCTACGAGACTCCCGGAGGCACGCTGCTGCTGGCCGCTCACGGCGAACTCGAAGCCCTCTGCCTCGATCGCGACCTGCTGCACTTCAAGCAGCACGTCGCGCTCAAGTACGCCGAACTGGTTTACTTCGGCATGTGGTTTACGCCGCTGCGCGAAGCGCTTGACGCCTTCGTCGAGACCACGCAGCAGAATCTGACCGGCGCGGTCATGCTGTCGCTCTACAAAGGCAACGTCAGCATCGTCAGCCGCAAGTCGGATTACTCGCTTTACCGCACCGACCTCTCCTCATTCACCATGAGCGCAAGCTATGATCAGAAAGACGCCGAAGGCTTTATCCGCATCCTGGGATTGCCGTCGCGTTGCCGCGCTCAGACGCAGGCAAAAAAGCTCGAGGTCGCATAATGAAGATGTGGTCCGGCCGCTTCCGGCAGCCGCTTGACCCGGAATTTGAAAAATGGCAGCGGTCGTTTCCCTACGATCAGCGGCTGCTGCCTTTCGAACTCGCCGCCAGCCGCGCCCACGCCAACGCGCTCGAACACGCGGGAGTGTTGTCCTCGGAAGAGCTCTCCGAAATCGTAAAGGCCCTGGGAGAAATCGGCCGCCGCTCCGAATCCGATCCATCGTTCCTCAACGATCCGGAAGCCGAAGACGTTCACCACTTCGTTGAAAAGCAACTGGCCGCGCTGATCGGCCCGACCGGCTACAAGTTGCACACCGGACGCAGCCGCAACGAACAGATCGCGACCGATCTCCGCCTCTTCGTGCGCCAGAGCATCGACACGCTGCAAAACCTGCTGGCCGATTGGATCGAGGCAATACTTGCACGCGCCGAAGCCGCGGGCACCTCGGCCATGCCCGCGTACACGCACCTGCAACCGGCGGAGCCCGTCCTGGTCGCACACGGGTTGCTGGCTTATGTGGAAATGTTTCTCCGCGACGCCTCGCGCCTCGCCGATTGCCGCAAGCGCGTGAATCTCTGTCCGCTGGGATCGGGCGCGGTAGCCGGAGCCACGCTCACCATCCCTCGTCAAGCCATGGCCGCGGAGTTGGGGTTTGACGGCCCGACGGCAAACAGTATCGATGCCACCAGCGACCGCGACTTCGCCATCGAATTCGTCGACGCGCTCTCGTTGCTGACGCTTCACCTGAGCCGCTGGGCCGAAGAGATGATCTTGTTCTCCACGCCCGCATACGGATTCGTCGAGTTGCCCGAGCCTTACTCCACTGGCAGCAGCGCCATGCCGCAGAAAAAGAATCCCGACTTGCTGGAGCTGGTGCGCGGCAAAGCGGCGCGCGTCATGGGATGCGCCGCCACGCTCGAAACCTTGGTGAAAGGTTTGCCCCTCGCCTACAACAAAGATCTGCAGGAAACGCAGGAGCCTTTGTTCAACGCCGCGGACACGGTGATCGGCATGTTGCCGCTGGTAACCGGATTTATGAACACCGTCGAATTCAACGAAGCCAAGATGAATCAGGCGGCGCAATCGGGCTTCATGAACGCGTGGGCCGCGGCCGCGTATCTTGTCGAACGCGGAGTGCCCTCGCGCCTCGCCCACGAAGCGGTCGGCAAAGCCGTTGCCTTGGCCGCGGAGCGCGGATGCGACTTACAAAAGCTTCCTCTCGCCGACCTGCAAGCGATCCACTCGAGCTTTGACGCCGGGTTCCACTCCTGCCTCGGACTTACCGAGGTGCTCGCACTGCACGACGTGCCTGGCGGCACCGCGCCTCGCCACGTGAAGCGCGCGCTGCAGAATGCTCGAGAGCGGGCCGCTGCGCTGCGGTCTCGGGAACCAATTGCGACCTGCTAGTCTTCACGCTTGAAGACCACGGCTTGAAGATCACGGTTTGAAGATCACGCCTTGGCTGGTGCGGCTGTTCATGACGACGCGAATCGGTTCCGCAAATTGCAGATGGCGAACACAGCCTTGCTCTTCCAGCGCCGGTTGTTCGGTCAGCCACTGCCAATCGATCGAACCTTCGCCGGCGTCTGGATTCACGGTGAAGTAACCGGTTTGGAAGGCAGTGAGATTCTGGAAAAAATGACTGCCCTGCGATGGGGTGACGCGAAGATCGCGGAATCCAGCCTCCACAATTACGCGCGCACCCGAGATTTCATCCCATTCGACGGGAATGCCGAGCCAGGGTTCGGTCGATCCCCAGCGCCCCACCCCGATCAGCAGATAAGGCCGGTTCTGTTCCTGGAGCAGGCGATTGAAGCTCGCAACCGCCTCGGCCACTTCCTGGCTGCGGCTGCGCTCGAAGCGCTGCGAATCGACGACTATGACGTCGTGAAGATTTTCGATGCTGCCATTGCCCAGAACTTGGCTGCTCTGGCAGATCAAACGCTCGGGTTGCACATCGTCGAGGGCTAAGTCCTCGCCGTCGCGCGCGAGCGTCAGCGGCCGAATCTGCAGGAAACCAAACTCCGCAACTTGTGCATCCTGCTGGGGCAGACGGACGGCAAATTCGATCTCCACGGGATTGCCCAGGGCATCCTCACCGGCCTGAACCAGGACTTCGAGAATCTCGGCCAGCGGGAAGGTACCGTGCTTGAGCATCGGCGCAAAGGTCACGATGCGTGGTCCCGGCCGGCTCGTTCCATCGTAAATGGCGTGGTTGTCCCTGGAATAAGTGGATGCCAAGGCTCGCAGGGTGCCGTCACTCTGGGCGGCGTCGAGGCCGAAGCGCTTCTCGTGCCAATGGCCGGGACGGCCATCCGCGGAGCCATCCAACTCCAAGGCCCAGAATTCCGACTGCGAGTTGGCGAGTATGTCTTCGACCGAGGAAAACTGCACCAGGTTTTGGGGATAGCGGGGGCAGAAAGTCAAACACTTGCCTCCATCCACGACGGCCCGGCCCAGGCCGAGAGCGACGGCGGCGATGCCGTCTTCGAAGGTCATCGGAGACACGGGATACGAATTGTGCGAGCGGACGACGCCGGAGAAATCCGGATAAAAGCGCTGGCAGTGCCGCGTGCCCACAACCTGCTGCAGAATCACCGCCATTTTTTCTTCTTCCAGACGGTAGGGTGTGGCCCGTACGTAGGCCTTGGCATGGTGGCTGAACATGGAGGCGTAGACGCGCCGGATGGCCTCGCTGAGCGCCGTCAGCCGGGCATTTCGATCTCCTTCCGGATTTGCTTGCTGGTTGCCCAGCATGAAGGTTTCATACACACCGGTGAAAGGCTGATATTGCGAGTCCTCCAGCAGGCTGGAGGAGCGCACGGCCAGTGGATGGTTGACCTCGGCCAGGAACGATTTCAGGTCTTCGTTGAGGGCGGCGGATAGCGGTGCCGCCAGAAACTTCCGGTGAATTTCAGCATCGTCTTCGCATTGCAAGGCAAAGTCGAGGAGGTTGTTCTCCGCCAGGAATTGATCGAACACATCGGTCGCCAGGACAACGGCTGGAGGCACCGAGATGCGAACGCCGGGAAAACGGCGGGTCAAACGGCTCTTGCGCAAAAGGTGGCGCACGAAGGCGAGCCCGCGGGCTTTCCCCCCAAGGGAGCCGGAGCCGATCCGCAGAAAATTCGATTCCGAAGGCTTGAACGTATCGGCCCTGAAGTCGCCGATCAGCACCTCGCTTTGTTCGCGGCGGTACTCGTGGATCGATTCGATCAGGTCGCGGCGCAGATGTTCGGGGCTGGGAAAATCCGTAACTTTTCGCGGGCGGAGCTTGGCCGCCAACGCGAACTCGGTGCGCGCCATGAGCCAATGGGAAAAGTGATTGCTCTGCGAGTGAAAGACAATGCTTTCCGCTGGAACCGTTTGCAAGCGCTCTTCCAGTTCGTTCATGTCTTTCGCCCGTCCGACTTCGCTCGCATCCGGCAGACGAAACACGAAGTCGCCAAACCCGAATTGCTCGGTCAAGATCCGGCGCAAGTCTTTCAGCAGCGTGGGCGAACGTTTGCGCAGAAACGAATAGCCCGCGGCCTGCGCCCGCGGGCGGAACTCGGTGCGGCTGGTTTGCAACACTACGGGTGCGTCCGGCACCAGGCTCTTCACCAGGCGCGCCAGTTCAAAGCCCGCCTCCGGACTGAGTTTGCCCTCCAGAGGGAACTCCACGTCCGACACCAGGCCGAACAGATAATCGCGATACTCCTGCACCAGCCGGGCCGCGTCTTCGAAGTTCGAGCTCAGCAGAATTCGCGGCCGCGCCTGCATGCGCACCAGTTTGTGCGCCACGTTGATGCCTTCCTGGATCACGCGCTTCGATTGCTTGATCAGCTCGGTATAGATCACGGGCAGGAACGATGAGTAGTAACGGATGTTGTCTTCCACCACCAGCAGCACCGGCACGCCGATGGCCCGCGTGTCGTGCCGGACGTTGCGTTTGTCCTCGATGTACTTGACCATCGCGATCAGGATGCGGGCATTACCCTGCCACAGAAAAATGCGTTCGATTAGGGTGACGGGGTTCCGCGCCACGAAATTCTTGATCTCGCGATAGTCGTAGGCCAGCACTAGGACGGGAACATCCAGCCCGGCTCGCCTCACCTCGCGCGCCAACTGCGCCGCGTCCATGTCACCCACGGCGAGATTGGTGACGATCAGGTTGAATTGCGGCTGCGAGCGCGCCAGCTCAAGGGCTTCGGCGCAGCTGGAGACGTGCGTAATCCCCGGAATCTGCCGGAGATTGAGTTCGAGCGATTCGTCGATGAGCAACTCGTTCAGGCGGCCATCTTCGCGGAGGATGAAAGAATCGTAGAGGCTGGAAACCAGAAGGATGTTCTGTACTTTGAACGGCATCAAATTCTCGAAGCCTTCAAAGCGCTCTTCGGCGTCCAGAATCGGCTCGGCGATGCGGCGGACGGCCATGGGGGATATTCTAGTCGGAGTTCGCAAGAGCAGCAGAATGCGATTATTCCCCGCGCGTCTTACCACGCAATTCCCGCAGCCAGCGGTTGATCGCCTTTCTGCCCGATCCAATTCCGGGATTGCCGATTCCGCGATACTTTTCGAATACGCTTTGGTTGCGAACGGCACGGATATGTACTCCGTTGCTGTCGCTCTCGAAAACCAGCCGATCCCCCGCCCGTACGCCTAGAATTCGGCGGATCTCGATGGGTACGGTGATCCGGCCTTTGCTCGTGATTCTAACTTGCTTTTGCATGGCGAATTCCGATTCCTTACTTTGGCATACATCCCGCGGGCGAGATAGTAAAGAGCCCGTCGCAGCCGTCGCTCCATCGTCGCGACCGATCTGGCTGGCACCCCACCCCCCTATTTTTTAATCTATTAGAATCATAGGCTTGTTCGGCAGGCCACTTCTCAAAAAGCGCGAGAACCGGCGCACCACCAGTTATTTCGGTCGACGTTCCAAAGACGAACCCGCGTTATACTTCCCACGTAATCTGGCCCAACCCGCCTTTGGGGCTGTCTCTGAGGAAAACATGGCCGCACTGATCGATGCCATAGACGTAAAGCGCAAAATGTTTTTCGAGTTGGAAAACACGCCGTTCGTGTGCCTGGAAGCGGAGGTTTCCACCCCTACCGCCAGGGGCGGCCAGACCTTGGTCCGCCTGAAGATGCGCAACCTTCTCACCCGCGCGGTCTTTGACAAGACATTCAAGGCCAGTGACAGGTTCAAGGAGCCGGACCTCCAGACGGTCCCGGCATCCTATCTATACAGCGACGGAAGTGGTTTCCACTTCATGGACCAGGAGAGCTTCGAGACCCTCACCCTTTCCGGCGAGATGATCGGGGACGCTCTGGACTTTATCGTGGAAGGAGCCATCATCCAGTTGCATAAGTACAACGGCCACCCCATCGGGTTGCAGCTGCCAGCCCAAGTGGAGCTGAATGTCACTTACACCGAACCCGGTGTCCGTGGCGACACATCCAGCGGCAGCGTGACCAAGCCCGCGAAGCTGGAGACTGGCATCGAGATCCGGGTTCCCCTCTTCATTAAAGAAGGAGAAACAATCAAGGTATCCACGGAGACGCGGGAGTTCGCGGGGCGCGCCTGATCGGACGCAGGGTGGCCCGTCCTATCGCAGGGTGGCCCGTCCTATCGCGAAGCGAAGGGCGGGGATGGCGGGTGGGATGTGTTTAATAGGATGAAGATCCGACCTCCGGCCTCGTCACGCGCAGTCGAACGGTGGCGGCGGTTTGGGAGGCCACCCTTCGGCTATCGCTCAGGCAGGCTCTCTCAAGAAGCGCGAGAAAGTGGCGCATCCCCAGTTGTTTCGGCCAATGTTGAA
>JBGPFV010000028.1:0-14360 GCA_041483535.1 Terriglobia bacterium
CATGGTTTCGGACACAGGCTGGACCACGGGTGACACGTTCTTACAACGCCAGCATGAACCTTCAATGGCCGTGTCAACGCGCAGTAACCTGCACCGGCCGGCAACAACGACCATCGCACCGTGGACCTGCCGGGTCTTTTGGGGATTAAGTGATATGGGAGCAGGGAGATGCCCAGCGCTGAATTCCCTTGACAGGCGGGCGATTCGAGGCCAAAATCCCCTCGCTGTGCTTGCCGGGTCTTGCCCGACCAGGCGTCGGGACCACTGGCTGCGGAATGCAAGCGTGGTTTCGGCCCGCGCCAAGACTTTTGTCAACGTCAGGCCCCCCCCTTCCTGATCGTAGATTCTTGTTTCGAGTGCTAGTGGAAATTCCCCGGGAGGAACGCACCATAACTGCAAGTCTCGCAACCTGACGAGAGAAAAGAGAGAGGTTCCTATGAAAAGATTTCTGATGCCAGCCCCTGCGCTGGCGACGCTTTTGGTATTGGTTCTGTTGCCGGCGATTGCATTTGCTCAGAATCCGACGAGCGGCGCACTGCTGGAAATCGACGGGACGGTCACTATCGGTTCGACCAACGCGCCCGTACACCTCAAGGTGTACGACAGCCAGATTCACACTGGCGTTGTTGCAGTTCCCGCGCTCAACGGCAGTCCGAACACCAACAGCAACTGTTTCGCTGGCGACGAGATCCCCACGGAT
The DNA here is from genome assembly GCA_041483535.1 of Terriglobia bacterium. Taxonomy (GTDB): domain Bacteria; phylum Acidobacteriota; class Terriglobia; order Terriglobales; family Acidobacteriaceae; genus Acidiflorens. The sequence continues at coordinate 701 of JBGPFV010000028.1, forward strand.
GCCTACCTGCTGCAGGCGGGAGCGGCGACCGGTTGCGACCAGGGCGACGGTGCCGAGGTCAACCTGACGAACTTGGGACACTTTACGTTCAAGTCGCCGGCGGGCAGCCCCGTGGCTTACGAGTTCGATATCAGTACACAATACGTTTGTGGCCCCCTAACCGAGAACGGCAGCGCCTGCAATGGCCCGAATTTCTCCAACACGAACGGCAACATTAATGCCTTCGATACGGGATTCTTGACGGTTCTTAACAACGGCACCTCCACATTCAGTGGAACAATCAAGCTGTCAGGTCAGCCGGGAAACCCGACTTTTTGTGGAAGCAGCGTCTTGGCTGATACCGTGACGTCCGCTCTAGGGCTCGGGGCTTCCGTAGTACTGGCGCTGTCGAATGACAGCAGCGCCTGCGGGGGATTTAATATGCCAATCTCGTCGGCGAACCTCACGCAGCCACTCGCGGCGGGCCAAACAAGCATATTCCCGTTCGGCAAGGACGATTATCAGATTACGCCGCTTAACAGCCTTGCCGGCGACACACTAGACGTTCTGCCTGTGCCGGTACCGGCCGGACCGCTTGGGCTAAACACGTGGGGCGTGGGAAATTTTGGATCAGAAACGCCGGTCTCCTCACCTCTGCGATTCAGTGCTGGAAGTAACTTCGCCCCTACAACTTATGCCTGCATTCCCTACGCCGATTTCAGTGCGCCCAATAATCCCGTCTGCGTTGAGCTTCACCTCACCCCTGGTGGAACCGAGGACGGAGGCGGTTACCTTTACACGGCGACGAACGACTTCAACATAGACGCCAACAGCTTGCCGGGCGGGGTCGGTGGACCGTCTTTCCTTGGACATCACGCCGTTAGTTGCCCGGATAGTGGATTCGACATAAACATTTTCTTTTCCTACACTGCTCCTAGTACCACTTTTGGGGACCCCATAAAGGGCAGCGGTAGTGGAACCGGCTCTTGCTGGGTCGCAGCGTTCGATCCGAATGCTGCGGCAATCCCTACTGGGCAGACCTTCTCGTCCTTCGTAGGATTTCAGACGCCGGTAGCGAACTCTCCTGACCTGAACATTGTCAAAGCCGGATCAGGGGTACCTTTGATCTGGCAACAGTTCATCTCCCCTGGCGTTCCGCTCACAACTCTCAGTTTGTGCCCCGGCCCATTGGTGCCAAACTCAGGCACTTGCCCCTCGGCGCCTGCTCTCTCGCCGCCTTGGGTGTTCGTGGCGACAATCCGGACAACTTGTAATATCGACAGCACTCCAACCACGGACCCAACGGTCGTTGCGGGCGCTTCGGGTCTGCAAAACTTCGGGAACGGAACTTACCAGTACAACTGGAAGACTGTGAAGGGGTTGACCGGTTGCGTCGACATCGTGCTGATTTACGATTCAGGCCTAACGTTGTTCCCGGCAAACTTCAAGTACAAGTGAGTTTGCCGCTTTGAATCGTTGTGGGGTGCAGGCTGCGACCTGCACCTTTTTTTTGGCGCGTACCCGCGGCTGGCGCTGCGTTTCAGATCGGGAAATGTGCAGGGGCTCCAGAGGGGGCAGTGCTCTGTGAGGAAACTGCCCTTACAGTGGTCGCGAGAACGTCCACCGTCCCCACCGGAGTCTGTATCGAAGCTGGTCTTTCGCCCCCTCCGGGGTCGAGCATTTGGTCATTAGCACTTTGAACCAACGGCCTGCGCCCTGAGCTACAGTCTGCTGCCGCTTCGCGGCTGATTCGTGTGAGATTTGGCGACTTCATCTCTTGGCGGGCTGCGACCAGCGGTTCGCTTCGTCGTACATGGTCTTGAAGTCCGAGCGCTGCAGGATCTTTTCTGCGCCCGTCTCTTTGCGCATGTCGTCGAGCAACTGAACGGTGCTGCGATACTCCTGCTGGGCGTCGGTCTGGTTGCCGGACGAACGGAGCGCGGTCCCCAGCAGGAAATGCGCTTTGGCGCTTAGCGGCTTCAGGCCAATCTTGTCAGCCCGCAGCAGAGCACGCCCGAGTTCCTGCTGCGCGCGGGCGTTGTCGTGGTTGCGGATCATGGCCTCAGCCATGGAGATCTGGCACTCGATGGAGACATTCGGTACGCCCTGCTCGTTGGCCTGTTGCACCAGTTTCGGCAAGCTGGCTAAGGCCTGCTGCGCCTGCCCTTCCTGCAAGGTGATCCGGACGAGGTTGACTTTTGCAGTAAGGATTCGGTCAGGCTCTTTGCTGCGGGTGGCGGCCGGCAAAGCCTGCTCATAGAGCGCATGCGCGGATTTCGAGTCGCCGCGATAATAGGCCGCGTCTCCCTGGAACCCAAGGGCCTGCGCCACCAGACCGTCGTTCTTCAGTTCGCGCGCCAGATTCAGCGCATCATTCAGGGGGGTCTTCGCCTCTTCGCCGCGGCCCGCGAGGACCAGCGACTCGCCATAGCCGCCCTGGATGTCGGCCATCCACGTAGTCTTGTCTTTCAGCTTCTGGAAGGTGGTGAAAGCGTCCTGCTTGGAATTGACGGCGGCGCCAAAACGCCCCTGGTAATAGAACATGGTGCCCAGAGTGTAGGAATCAATGGCCGCGCCGCGAGCGTCATCCATGCTGCGGTGCAGTTCCAGAGCGCGCATATATTGCGCGATGGCTTGGTCGTATTCACCGATGCGGACCGAAACTTCGGCCAGGTTGAAGACACTATTCACGATGTCTCCCGGCACCTTCGATTTTTCGCGCAGTTGCAAAGCCTGCTGATAATAGGTGCGGGCGTCTTCGTATTGCGCCTTTTCAAAATAGACCGCTCCGATGTTGTTCAGGCAGGTGGCCTGCAAGCCTTCATTGCCGATGTCGCGCTCGGTCTGCAGCGCTTCTTTGTAATTCTTCAGGGCCTGATCATGGTCGCCGCGGTCGTCCAGAGAGTTGCCCAGATCAATCAGGGAATCGCCCAGGCCGCGCTTGTCGCCGATGTCGCGCCGGATGGTGAGGGCCTCCTGAAAGCTGGCCAGCGCGGCCTTATTGTTGCCCAGCAACGCCTGCATCTTCCCGATCTCATTCACGCTGAGTGCGATGCCGACCTTCTGCCCAATCTGGCGCCATATCGCCACTTCCTCCTGGTAGTTGCGCAACGCCTCTTCCGGCTTGTTCATCTTCCAATACGCAATGCCGATGAGGTGCAGGCTCGTGGCCTTTTGTTCCTGGCTATCAAGCTGGACCGAGAGGGTCAGCGCTCGGTTCAGCGGATCCAGCGCGGCTTGAGGCTTGCCTCCTTGGATGGCTAGGCGGGCCATCGCCAGGGTGGCCGTGATGTCGTTGGGATTCGAGGCGAGAATCTTCCGGTTATACTCGGTGGCTTTCGCAAGATCTGCGGTCTGTTCATACAGGGTAGCCAGGGCCGATTGCACGTCGGCGTTGTCCGGCGATGCTTTGGCCAGATTCTCGTAGGCTTTGATCGCTTCCGGGAAATTCTTGGTGATCTGGGCGTGGATCGCGGCGATCAGATATTTCTCTGCCGGAGGCAGATTCTGGCTTAAGCCCAAGGCTTTCCTCGCAGATTGCTCCGCCTCGCTGTCGTATCCCAGGCTGCTATAGGTCTGAGCCAGCTTGGAAAAGGCCAGGGCGAAGGCAGGGTCTTCCTTGGTTGCCGCCTGAAATTGTTTCTCGGCTTCTAGGTTCTTGCCGTCTCGCTGAAAGCCGATGCCCTGGTTGTAGTCCCGCAGGGCAGCCACCGAGGTCGAATTCGGCTGAAACGAGCTGGCTTTCAGCTCCTTGAGGACGTCCTCCGGCAGCGCCAGTTTCTGGCGAATGGACTCGGCCAGGCGGTCCACCGCGGCCGGAATCTCCTTCTCGTTGGGGACGTCGATCTTCAGCGAGACGGTCCGGTCAGTTTTGATGTCCTGCAGGGTGGCGTCAATGCGGATCTGATCGCCGAATTTGGCGTACTGGCCCCAAACCACGCGGTCGGCGTTGCTGAAATCAGCGATGCGGCGAATCGCGGGCGGATCGAGGGTGGTGGTCGAGGAAATGCGCAAGTCGGTGAATATCTGGTGCAGGCGATTGGGACTGACGGTACGCAACTTCGCGGACTGCCCCACGTCGGTACTTAGCATGTCGGCCAAGCTGGGGCCGAGCCAGTCCAAAGTCTGATCTCCGGAGGCATTTCGGAAAGGCAGTATCGCCAGCGACACGGCGGGCTCCGCAGCAGCAGATCTTGCGCTGGGCGATGACTTGAAAAGCCGGTCGCGAAGCGTGTACCCAGTGATCGCCAGGATCAGAGCAGTCACAATCCCAGTAATGAGCGGCCACGGAAGAGTCTGTCCCCAGGGTTTGACGTTGGCGGCGAAACTGATTGTGCCCGCCGCTCTCTTGTCTTTCCACGTATTCAGGTCCGCAAGAATGGCGGGGACATTCTGGTATCGCTGGTTCAGATCGCGCTCCAGGCACTTGCTCACGATCCCGCTCAGCGCCCCGGGAATCTGACCATCGATGTCCGACACCGGAATCGCGCGCTCCTGCGTGCGCTTGATCAGGCTCGCCAGCGCACTCTCCGCCACGAACGGCATTTTGCCCGTCAGCATTTCGTACAAGATCAGACCGAGCGCGAAGATGTCGGAACGTTGATCGAGCTCTTGGCCCAGAGCCTGCTCCGGCGACATGTATTCCATGGTGCCGACCAGCGCCCCGGTCTGGGTCATCCCGTCGCCTTGCAACGTGCGGGCCAGGCCGAAATCCATCACCAGGATCCGGCCCGAGCCGTCCTGCATGATGTTTTGCGGCTTGAGATCCCGGTGAATCACCCCCACGCTGTGCGCCGCATCCAGAGCTAGACACACCTGGTGAATCACAGATACCGCTTCCTCAGGCGTAAATCGCTTCTTCTCGCGGATGAGGGAACGTAGATCTTTCCCCTCGATGTACTCCATGGTGATGAACTTGACGCCCTCACCTTCGCCCAGGTCGTAGATGCGGATTACGTTCTTGTGAGTGACCTGGTGTGAGAGGCGCAGCTCCTGCTTGAAGCGTTGCAGAATGTCGGGATTACTGGCCAGTTCGGGACGGATCACTTTTAGCGCGACGGTGCGGCCCACTTCGCGGTCTTCGGCCTTGTAAACCGCTCCCATGCCGCCTTCGCCGAGCGTCTGGAGAATCTCGTAACGTCCGCCCAGCATTGTCCCCGGAAGCAAGGCCGGAAGCTGCCAGGCCGAGCTGACGGGTCTGGGTGACTGTGGGCCTGCCGGCGCGCGCGTGTCGAGCAGAGTTGGGGCATCGGAGGCAGCTGGCCGGCGAGCCGGTGGCGATCCCGTCAGAATTGTCGGAGCGTCGGAGTCGCCGGGCACGCCTCTGCCCCCGTCCAGTAGGGTTGGGCTTTCGGAGGAGTCCGGCGACGGAGGCGCAGACTCCAGTTTGGTGTTCCCCTGTGGGACGAGGGTGGGGCTTTCCGAATCCGATGTCTTCGGAACTTTGGGGTCACTCATACCGATTGGAAACCCGAAAAAAGACGGCGACGCCTCGAGTCGGTCAAGCCAGCATCTTAGCATCAAAGCGGATGCTGACGGAATGGGTTTGGTGGTAATGCACCGAAGGGGCGCGGTTTCCGCCGCGCCGCAACCAGACCCAATAAACACGGGCTTTAGGCGGCGGAAAAACTCGTGTAGAGACGGGGTCTGCCCCGTCTCGGACTGCCTAATAATCTTAGCTCGCACGGGTTTGGGAAGGGCACGATTTCACAACTCGCGCAACAATTCGAGATTCGTATCGGGGCATCGCTTTAGCGAGGCCGGATTCTTCGAAATCAGACGCCCCTTTAGGGGCTGGGCATCGACCCGCGAATTTTTCCGCGGCCGGTTCAGCCGCGCCGCAAGCAATTCCCTGGGCGTGCTACATTTACCGCCATGCGCTCCGAAATCGAGCGGGCCGTTCTCCTGTTGCAGCGTGGCGATGACCAAGCCCTGGAACAAGCTCTGGCTTTGCTCCAAAACACCGTTTTCTCTTTCAGCATGAAAGTCTGCGGCCAGCGCGAGGATGCCGAAGACACCATGCAAGAGGTGCTGGTGAAGTCGGTTCCGCACCTGCCCAAGTTCGAGAGTCCCAAAGCGCTCGCCGTGTGGCTCTACAAGGTTGCGAAGAACCGTTGTCTGATGAGCCGCCGCCGAAGCAAGTTCGCGCCGAAACCCGATCTTTCCCTGGAAGAATTAATGCCCGACGGGAAAGAACTCGAACGCCTGGGCGCCGATGGCATCAACCCCGAAATGTTCGCCATCCGAAGTGAGCAGGCAGCGCGATTGCGGCAGGCCATTCAGAAACTCCCGCCGCCCTATCGCATCGTTCTGGCGCTGCGGGATATGGAGGGCCTGACCGACGAGGAGGTTGCGGAAATCACAGGGCTGCGTCCGGGAACCGTGCGCGTCCGTCTCCACCGGGCCAGGCTGTTCGTGCGAAAGGAACTGATGAAGCCGCGGAAGCAACCTGGCGGTACGCGTATCGAACCCAGCGCCCCCAGAGCAGTTGCCGCCGCGGAGCCGAGACCCGCCCGCTGCAAGGCAATGTTCGCCGAACTCTCGAACTATCTCGACGAGCAATTGGATGACTCGCTTTGCGAGGAATTGGAGAAGCACTTAGAAGGTTGCGACCCCTGCCAGGCATTCCTCGCGAATCTGGAAGCCACCATCCAAGAGTGCCGGCGACTGCCAAGTCAAGCCCCGGATCGTGCCAGGGCAGTCAAACTGCGCAAAGAAGTGATGGGCCGCTATGAAAGAGCGCTGAGGAAATTGAGTCAGTGAATCATGGTGTCATTGAATCAATGTGGCATTGCATCAATGATTCAATCCCGCAATGACTCCATCCCTCACTACGGTTGTCATTGACGTTGCAGAAGACCTTTAATCTCCCGCTCGAAAACCGATACATCCGTCGCGCCCAGATGTTGGACTGCGATCCGGCCATCGCGCCCGATGAGAAAGGCAATCGGCAATCCCAGCACTCCCCCGTAAAGCTCGCCCGTCTTCGCGTTGCCCATGGCAACCGGATAGTTCATCTTGAAACGCTGGTAGAAGTCGCGGACAGGCGCAGGCCCGTCGTCCATGGAAATACCAATGACCTGCAAGCCCTGATCCCCGAACTTGCTTTGCAACTCCACAAAGTGCGGAATTTCCTCCAGGCAGGGGCCGCACCAGGTTGCCCAGAAGTCGAGGAGAACGACTTTGCCACGGTAAGCGGAAAGATTAAGCGTTTGTCCGCTTAACTCCGGAAGCGAAAATTCCGGAGCTATCGGATGCGCCGCGATGTTTGTAACCCTGGAGCCCGCGGGCACGGTGCGATGCGTATTCACGAAATGAAGCGCAATCGCCAACGCAATCGCTGCCCCGCACACCAGTAGTTTCTTTGGTCGATCCAGCACGCCGCCCCTACTCTCCCTTGGCCACCGGATAGCCCTTATTCACCCAGTTCACGCCGAAATTGTCGGAGATATAAAGCACCTTCACGTTGCTAAAACCCAGCGCGCGCAAGGCGTCGTCGGCCGGCTTGACGTTCGGACAATGGCTCCACGGGCAACATCCGCAATAGATCACGATGAACTTTCTTTTGGGCAGCGCCTGCACCCGTTGCCGCAATTGCTGCAACCCGCTCTCGTACGAAGCAGGGCCGATGTACTCGGAGCCTGGAATATGTGCCTGCTCGTACATAACGTGCGACCCCACATGAATCAGCAGTGGTTTTTCGCCTTTGGGCGATTGCAGGATTTTGACCAGTTCTTCCGGGTTCATCAGCCGTGAAGCGGGTATCGAGTTTGCCTGAAATGCAAAAACAACGGAAGCCAATATCAATGCCAGCAACGAAACAGCGAAAACAACATAGCTTTTCTTGATAGAAAAATTCATTGGAATGTTCACTTCACCATTATTAAATCTTGATCACGCACCTAGCAAGCAGAAGGAATTCCTCGCAGAGACCGGAGAAGCCCCTCGATGATCCGCCGCCGGTTTGCGATCACAGACAGCGCTGAAGTTTCCTGTAACAAATTAGGAGTTCTTGCATTTATTCGTGTGCTTCAAGAATAATCCTGGAGGCAATCATGATCAGCGCCAAAGTTGAGTTGACTCAACCACTTAGACAACAAAGGCAGTTCGTGGCTCAGACTGGCAGCGGCCATCACCTGCTGCTCGACGACGCCGCCGGAGGCACCGGCCCCAAGCCCATTGAACTGGTCGCCGCCGGCCTCGCCGGATGTACGGCCTTCGATGTGATCACCGTTCTGCGCCAGAAGTATCATCAGAAGGTCACCGGATACGAAGTGAGGGTGGAAGCCGACCAGGCCGACCGTCCCCCGCAAGTCTTCACCACCGTTCGCATTCACCACGTGGTCACCGGGCACGAAATTGACGTGGCGGCCTTGGAGGAAGCCATCCGTCTCTCCGAAGAAAAGTACTGTTCGGTGGGGGCGATGGTGAAAAAGACGGCAAGCTTTCACACCACCTACGAGATCGTCGAAGACAAGACCGAGTGGATCAAATCCGTCGTCGGTCATGTTGCCGGAGTCCAGAGTTGAGAGCTAAGTTGAGAACTCGCCTCCAGTTCGTCCTCGTTGCCGTTGCCGTGCTGGGGTTCTGGAATGCGGCGTCGGCTCAACCTCCCGCAGAGCCCCTTACCCTTCCGCAGGCGGTCAAGATCGCGCTCGAAAAGAACCCGCTGCGCAAGGTGGCGCTCGCGGACACGAAAGTAGCCTCGGCCGACATTCGCCAAGCGCGATCGGTCTTCCTGCCGCGGCTGACCTTCTCCGAGACTGCGACCCGAGGCAACGACCCCGTCTACGTTTTCGGCAGCGAACTGCGGCAGCAGCGCTTTACCTCTGCCGATTTCGCGCTGAACAAGCTGAACACTCCCACGCCCATCGGAAACTTCAGTACGCGTTTTGCCGGAACCTGGAATCTATTCGACTCGTTCGCCAATTGGCACGGCATGAACCGCGCAAAACAGATGAACGAGGCCGCCGGACATCAGCTGGGCCGCACCGAGCAGCAGATCGTCTACCGTGTGGTCGATTCCTATTACGGAGTCTTGCTGGCGGCCAAGCAATTGGAGGTCGCCGAGCAGGCCGCGAAAACTTCCCAGTCCATCATGGATCGCAGTCAGGCGAGGTTTGACAGCGGGTTAGTAGTAGAGTCGGACCTGCTGACCGCCAAGGTACGCATGGCAGGGCGGCAGCAGGAACTCATTCGGGCCAGGAATAATCTGGATCTGGCGCGCGCCCAGTTGAGCACCGCTATGGGCGTGCCGGTGGACACCGTATTCCAACCGGTCGAAGCCTTGGGCGAACGCACGCTTCCAGTGCCAGTTCTCGAGGAAGTCGAAAAGCAAGCACTCACAAATCGTCCGGACTTGAAACGCATTCACTCCGAAGAAGCCGCCCAGCAGCAGAGCGTTGCCATGGCGAAGTCCGCCTTTGGTCCGCGAGTGAACGCGTTCGCGGGCTGGGAGATGGATGATCCAACCTTTGTTGCCGGTGGTGGCGGCAACAACTGGCTGGGCGGAGTGGAAGTGCAGTTCGACCTATTCCAGGGCGGCGCAAAACGGGCGGAACTCTCACGCGAACGCGCTCTCGAGGAGAGAGTGACGGCCACGAAGCAGGTGGCCACCGACGGCGTACGCCTGGAGGTCCGCCGCGCGTATTACAACCTTGACTCCGCCCGGCAGGAGGTAGAAGTGGCGCGCGCAGCCATCGCCCAGGCGCAAGAAAGTTTGCGCATCAATCAGGACCGGTACGAAGGTGGCCTAACCACCATTACCGACTTGTTGGGCGCCGAAGAAGCGACCCGCCGCAGCCAGACCGATTATTGGGAAGCGGTTTATCGCTTGCATACCAGCTACGCCAATCTGGAGTTGGCCAGCGGGACTCTGAACCCTCAATCTCCTGTGGTGACGCCATGACTCGTACCCATTCCCTCCTCGCGACCCTTCTACCTCTGGCCGTGATTCTGGCCGCAGGACTCAGCGGCTGTTCCAGTGAGCGAGCCGCAACCCCTCCAGCGCCCGAGACCGTGCGCAATGTCTCCGTGCTCCCGGTACAGCGGGCCGACGTGGCCGATTTGCTGGAAGCGGTGGGAACGGTTCGCGCGGCCGAAACCAGCCAGCTTGCCAGCCAGATGATGGGGAACATCGTCGAGCTCCGCGCCCATGAAGGGGATCGCGTGCGCCGTGGGCAGGTGCTGGCGGTCATCGATGACGCCCAACCGCGGGCTGCCGTCGACCGCGCCACAGCGGCCGAGGGTGCCGCCGAGCATGAAGTCACGGCGTCCGATTCCGACCTCACTCTCGCCCAATCGACCCTAAACCGTTACCAGAATCTCTACGACAGGAAGTCGGTCAGCCCGCAGGAATTCGACGAAGTAAAAGCGCGCTACCAGGCGGCGCTCGCCCATCGCGATAGCACGCGCGCCGGGCAGGCGCAGGCCAAAGCAGCCTTGGCGCAGGCGCGCACATCGTTCTCCTACACCCGCATTCTAGCGCCCTTCGATGGCGTGATCACCGAGAAGAAAGCCGACCCCGGCACCTTGGCCAGTCCCGGCCTCCCGATCTTCACCGTCGAGGGCTTGGGGCACTATCGCCTGGATGCCACGGTCAACGAAAACGATCTGCGCTACGTCCAGATGGGAGAGCAGGTGCCGGTGGTAGTGGATGCCTTGGAAAGCGCGGCCCTGAAGGGAAGAGTCACGCAAATTGTGCCCGCCGCCGACCCCGCCAGCCGCAGCTTTCTGGTGAAGATCGAACTACCTGCGGATGCGCACTTGCGTTCGGGTTTGTTTGGACGAGCGCAATTCTCCCGCGGTAAGCGGACCTCATTGTTGATTCCACAGACCGCGGTCGTAGCGCGGGGACAACTGCAAGGTGTTTACGTCCTCGACCCAAATAGGGTCGCAAATTTGCGCTACGTCACACTCGGAAAAATCACCGGCGGCGAAGTGGAAGTACTGGCCGGGCTTCAGGAAGGCGAGCGCCTGGTGGCGAACCCCGGCGGCCTCGACCTGAATGGCAAGCGCATCGAGGCCCAGCCATGACGGACGGAAAAAAGACGGACGGAAAGGTGACCGAGGGAGAAGCCCACTCCAAGAACTCGGCCGCGCCCACTTTGCGCTTGGCCGGCCGCATCGCTCACGGCTTCATCGACTCGAAGCTGACCCCGCTCGTCATCGTAGCCGCCTTGCTTCTCGGTGCTTTCAGCATTCTCGAGACTCCGCGCGAGGAAGAACCGCAGATCGTCGTCCCCATGCTCGACGTGTTCGTGCAGATGCCGGGCGCGTCCCCCGAAGAAATTTCGCAGCGCGTCAGCCTTCCCATGGAGAAGCTGTTGCGCGAAGTTCCCGGCGTCGAATATGTCTACTCCATCAGCCAGCCGGGCATGAGCATGTTGATCGTGCGCTTCTACGTTGGGTCGAAGGAAGAAGACGCCATCGTAGAAACGTACAACAAACTCTATTCCAACTTCGATCGCATCCCGCCGGGCGTTTCACAGCCGATCATCAAGATCCGCTCCATCAATGACGTTCCCATCCTGGCGCTCACGTTATGGGGCAAGAACTATGACTCCTACCACCTGCGGCGCATCGCGGGCGAACTGGAAAACTCGCTCAAGCAGCTCGACGATGTTTCTGAAACCGCGATCATCGGAGGGCAACCCCGCCAGGTACGGGTGGTTTTGGATACCGAGCGCCTCGCCGCCTATGGCCTCACGCCGGCCGCAGTCGTGGGCGAACTCCAGAGCGCAAACAGCCGTGCCGAGGCAGGCAGCTTCAGCCGCGACAACCGCGAGTTCAAGGTCGAGGCGGGCAAGTTCTTTACCCGGCTGGAGGATTTGCAGCAAGTCGTGGTCGGGGTTCATTCCAACCGCCCGGTTTACCTGCGCGATGTCGTCGAGAAGCTGGAAGACGGCCCCGCCGAGCCCGATAGCTACGTGATGTTCGCAAATGCCCGCGGTAGTGTGGTGGCGGGGCTCCGCCCCGCCGCGACGGGGCAGAGCCCCGTCACCACACAAGAGTATCCCGCCGTCACCATCACGCTGGCCAAGCGCAAAGGCACCAACGCCACCCTCATCTCCGAACGTGTTCTGGAAAAGGTCAACTCCCTGCGCGGGTACTCACTGCCCAATGACTTAAACGTAACCGTCACGCGCAACTATGGCGAGACCGCGAAAGACAAGTCGAACGAACTGCTCAAGCACCTTCTGCTGGCAACGCTGTCGGTTACTTTGCTGATTGCTTTGGCCCTCGGCTGGCGTGAGTCCGGAGTCGTGCTTCTGGCCGTCCCCGTCACCCTTGCCCTAACCTTGGCCGTCTTTTATTTGTATGGCTACACCCTCAACAGGGTGACTCTGTTTGCGCTGATTTTCTCCATCGGCATTCTGGTCGACGACGCCATCGTCGTCGTCGAGAACATCGTGCGCCATTTTCGATTGCCGGCAAGTCGCGGCCGTCCTCTCACAGATGTGGCGGTCGAGGCGGTGGATGAAGTCGGCAATCCCACCATTCTTGCCACCTTCGCCGTCATCGGCGCCATCCTCCCTATGGCCTTCGTGCGCGGCCTGATGGGCCCCTACATGCGTCCCATCCCGGTCGGAGCCTCGGCCGCCATGCTCTTCTCCTTGATTGTGGCCTTTGTGGTCTCGCCCTGGGCGGCGTTGCGTTTGCTCCGCCATTACGCGGACGAAGGCGCCCACTCCACCCATGAGGCCGAAGGCTGGACGACGCGCCTCTATCGCCGCATGATGAACCCGCTGATACGAAATCCCCGTCGCCGCTGGATGTTTCTCGGCGGAGTGGTGGTGCTGTTGCTCGCGGCCGTGGCCTTCGTCCCCCTGAAATGGGTGCGAGTAAAAATGCTGCCCTTCGACAACAAGAGCGAGTTCCAGGTCATCATCGATATGCCGGACGGAACTCCCCTCGAGCAAACCACCCGCGTCGCCCAGGCGCTCGGCGGCTATCTTGGCCAGCAGCCCGAAGTTACCAATTACCAGATTTACGCGGGTACGTCCGGCCCCTACAATTTCAACGGCCTGGTGCGCCATTACTTCTTGCGCCGTCAGCCCAATCAGGCCGACATCCAGGTCAACCTGCGGTCCCAGCACGACCGCACGGCGCAGAGTCATGAAATCGCGCGCCGTCTGCGTCCCGAACTCGACAAGATTGCCCAGCCGTTCGGGGCGCGCATCAAGGTCGCGGAAGTTCCTCCCGGACCGCCCGTGCTCCAGACTCTGGTAGCCGAAGTCTACGGACCCGATTACAAAAGCCAAATCGAATTGGCGGCGAAGGTCAAGAAAATCTTTCAGCAGACTCCGGGAGTCGTGGATGTGGACTGGTACGTTCAAGATCCGCAAACCAAGTACAACCTGAACGTGGATCTCGATAAGGCGGCCCTCCACGGAATCTCGCCTGCCGATGTCACGCGCACGCTCCAGGTTGGATTGGCCGGCGCCAATGCCGGCCTTCTCCACGATCCCACCTCGCGTGAAGACGTTCCCATAGAAGTCCGCCTGGCGCGCCCCGATCGCTCGGGAATCGAGAACCTGGAGAACCTCAAGCTGCCCACCCCTTCCGGCGGTCAAATTGCCCTGCGCGAAGTCACCGACCTCCAACCAACCACAATCGATACCAGTGTTTATCGCAAGAACCTGCAGCCAGTCGTGTACGTGACCGGAGACGTGGCCGGCGG
>JBGPFV010000029.1:0-14058 GCA_041483535.1 Terriglobia bacterium
CCGGTCACGCTGAGCGGTTTTGTCGACACGTACTACGGCTTCAACTCCAACCATCCGCCGAACCGCCAGAACGGCTTGCGAAACTTTGACGTCAACACCAACCAGTTCGGCCTGAACCTGATCGAATTGGTGGCCGACAAATCCGTCGATACAACCAACCGCCTCGGCTACCACGTTGCACTCGGATTCGGGCAAGCGGTGAATATGGTGAACTCGGCAAGTCCGACCGAATTGGGATTCGACCAGTACCTTAAAGAAGGTTACCTGGAATACCTGGCGCCGATCGGCAAAGGTTTGCAAGTCAACTTCGGAAAGTTCGTGACCCCGAATGGCGCGGAAGTCATCGAGACCAAGGAAGACTGGAATTATTCCCGCAGCCTGCTCTTCTCGTGGGCCATTCCTTACTTCCACTTTGGAGCGAGCGCCAAGTACGCCTTCAGCCCCAAGTTTGCGGTCACCGGATACCTGGTGAACGGCTGGAATAACAGCATCGACAACAACACCGGCAAGACCGTAGGCGTGAGTTTGGCATGGACTCCGAACGCCAAGTTCAGCATCACGGAGAACTATATGGGTGGACCGGAGCAGAACAACGACAACCAGGATTGGAGGCACCTGCTGGACACGGTGATCACCTACAGCCCGACTGCCAAGCTCTCGTTCATGGCCAACTACGACTATGGGCACGAGGACATCGGTCTGGCGCAGGAGCGTCCATTCGCGCTAGCGAAGTGGAGCGGCCTGGCGGGCTATGTCAAATACGCGCCCAACGATAAGTGGGCCGTCGTTCTGCGCGGCGAGTACTTCGACGACAACCAGGGCTGGATGACAGGGACAGCGCAGGAACTCGACGAATTCACCACCACGTTGCAGCGCACGATTTCGAGCAAGCTCATCAGTCGCCTGGAATTTCGCCGGGATTCGACCGACTCACGGACCTTCCTGCGCGGGTCTGACGGACAAGGGGTGGCCGGCCAAAATACGGTCGCACTGGGCTTGGTCTACGCCTTTAGCAGCGCGGACGCGAAATGAGTTAGGACGGTGGAGAACCAGGCGCCAGGACGCGGTGCGAAGATTTTCTGAAAGACTTTCTGAACATTGTTGTGAAAGACGATCGAAGTAGACAAATTAGAGGAGGACACTCATGGCGGAGAACACTGCGGAAATGAAACCGACGGTAGGCCTGACCGGCCTGACGATGAACGCGATGGCGCTGATCGCCCCGGGCGCCTTCCTTTGGCTCACATTCTTCATTCAGGCGACCACGGGCGTGACCGGGCCATCGATGTGGATCGGCATTGTCGTGGCTTTGCTGCTGTGCCTGGCGACCGCCGTGTGCTATGCCGAAATGGCGAAGCTCTACCCGGGCACGGGAAGCTCCTACTATTTCGCGGAACAGTCTTTTCTGAATCACGACAAGGTGTGGCGCTTTGCCCGGGTGTCGAAGTTCATCGTGGGCTGGGCCTCGCATCTTTATTACTGGATCTACCCGGGTGTGATGGTCGGCGTCATGGGCATCCTGTGCGGGTACCTGGTCGGGACGCTTTGGCCGAGCTTCATGAACGCCTCGAACCCAGGTCCGGCGTTCATGATGGCCGTCGCCGTGGTGTTCTCGTTTGCGATTGCCTATATCGCGCATCGCGGCATCAGCGGCTCCACGTCGATCAACATCGCCATCAACGTGATTCAGATCAGCGCCTTGCTGGTGTTTTCGTTCTTCGCGCTCAGTTACCGGGTCAGTCACAAGCCCGGAAGCGAGGCCTACCAGTTTGATTCGACGGCGGGCGACGCTTACAACTACAAGTTTGCCACGACGTCGCAAATGGTCAACGGCACGGCCACGGATGTGGTGACTCGCGATGCGAACGACGTGCCCCAGCCCAAACTCGATGCTGCCGGTAAGCCCGTGCCGTATCACATCAGCTATCCGACCACCGACGACAAGGGAAACTTCCTGACTCACCCCAATGCCAAGTCGGTGGTCGGAATCCATAACTTCGGCTGGATATTTATTCAGGCGACGGTTGCGATTCTGATCCTGGTCGGATTTGAATCGGTGACGGCGATGGGCGGCGAGGCAAAGAACGCCAAGCGCGACGTTCCGATTGCCGTCATCACGTCGCTGTTGGTACAGGGAGCGTTCTGCTACCTGATCGAATACTTTGCCGCGAACTACTTTCTGAACAGCGGCTACAGCATGGCCAGCGCCTCGGGATCGGCCGCCCCCATCGGCGACATGATGGTGATCGTGGGCAACCATTTCTTTGCGGGTCACGGGCGCGCCTTCATGCTGGCGGAAGCTTTCACAGTGTTCCTCGCCTTGATTGGCACCACGCTTTCCTGCATGAACACGGGTGCCCGCGTTACCTATGCCATGGGCAAAGATCAGGAAGCGCCGGAGCACTTCGGCATGCTGCACTCCAAGAACCTGACGCCGCATCGCGCCATTTGGACGCTGGCGATCATCTCCGCGATCGTGGGCTGCCTCGCCGTCGGGTTGGCGTTCGGCGATGCCGGCGCGCCCGCCGACACGGCGATCCAGGGGCTGCCGCACGGATTCTGGTCGAGCTTCGGCTACACCACTCATGACAAGATGGCGGCGTTGCCCAACTCGCTGCTCACGGTCACGCTGGCCTCGAACTTCGGGACGTTCCTGCTGTATGGGCTGAGTTGCATTATCTGCATCGTCGCCTACCACGGGCATCCGAAGTTCAAACTGGTGCGCCATCTGGTGATTCCCGTCTTCGGGCTGGTCGCTAACCTGGCCTGTATGGCCTTCTATCTGGTTGGACCGTTCATGGGGTACGGCACGAAAATGGAGCCGTTGCTCGCCTTGGGAATCGCGGCGGTCTGGGGCATCTACGGCGGAATTTACTTCTTCCGCGTGAGTAAGAGGTCCGGCCGCACCACCCTGATTCAGGACCGGGTGACGACGCTCGCGTGACCTGAAGCGGATTCGCGATGGTAAGCGCGCGACGCCTGGCAGCCGCAAGGTTGCCAGGCGTCCGTATGTCGAGAATATTTTCTTTCTTCGGGAATGGTTTTGTGGAAGCAGTCCTTTGGCAGAGTTTTGGCAGAGTTCCGATAAGATAGTTTCATCCCGATGCCGAGCAGCGTCGAAGGGCAGGCCGTTGGCTGTTTGCCGTACTTTACATGCTAGATCTTGAATTCTCTGAAATCTCCGATACTGGCCGCGTGCGCACGCACAATGAGGATTATCTTGGCCACGTAGCTCCCGGCTCTCCCGCGCAAACACGCTCGCACGGATGGCTCTTCGCCCTGGCCGATGGCGTCGGCGGCCAGCGCCAGGGCGAAGTGGCTTCGCGGGCTGCGGTGCAGGAAGCGCTTGCCGGATTCCGCCGCGCGAAGGACGGAGCCTTACACAAAGATGTGGTCACCGAGCTGGTGCGAGCCGCCAACGCCCGCGTCTGCGAATCCGAAGCTCTCTCCGGCCGCTCCGGCACCGGCATGGCTTCCACCATCGTCGTCTGCGCGCTGCGCTTCGATCGCGCCACGGTGGCTCATGTTGGCGATTCTCGTTGCTATTTGATCCGCAGCGGCGATGCCAAGGCCATCACCCGCGATCACACCATCGCTGCCGACCAGGTGCGCCTCGGTCTAGTTACCGCCGAAGAGGCCGCCGAGTCTTCTGCCCGCCACGTTCTCAGCCGCTCTCTCGGCATGAACCTTTTCGTAAACATCGATATCGACGAGGTCCAGCTATTAGCCGGCGATGTACTGCTGCTCTGCTCCGACGGGTTGCACGGCGCGGTCACCGCCGCCGAAATGGCCGAGGCCGCGCGCCGCCACCGCAATCTCGCGGCCGCCGCCCAGGAGCTCGTCGACCGCGCCAACGAACAAGATGGCGGCGATAACATCAGTTTGCAGCTCATTCGTGTTCGCAGCGTCGAACGCATGGGGATGTACCGCGGGCGTCCTTATAAGCTACGCTGAGAGCCCGTGGTGAAAGTCGAATTTCAAAATCCGGCCCCTTAAGGGGCGTCTGATTTCTAGCGACTGGCGGTATCGCTAAAACGATACCCTGATACGAATCTCATGTGCAACGCGGGATAATGAGGCGACTTGTGCATCGCGCTCTATCCCTTACGCCTTTTTTACGAAAGTTCTGACATGATGGCGGCAGATAGGCTAGATTGGAGTTTCGCCGCTTGCTGAGCGCCTTTGACGCAGATTCACTCGCAGATTTACTCACGATGACTGTCCTCCACGCCGGCGACCAACTCGATCACTACCGCATCGACAGCCTCGCGGCCCGCAGCGGCATGGCCTCCCTCTTCCGCGCCACCGATCTCAACAACGGCCGGCCGGTTGCCATCAAGGTTCCCCATCCCGAAGTCGAAAGCGACCCCGCTCTGTTCGATCGTTTCCGCCGCGAGGAAGAAATCGGCAAGCTGATGGACCATCCCGGGGTGATGAAGGTTCTCTCCGACGACGACCGCAGCCAGGTTTACATGGTGATGGAGTGGGTCGAGGGACGGCTGCTCCGGAAGATCCTCGGCGAACAGCCGAAGCTGCCGCCGGAGCGCGCCATCGGCATCACGCTGCGCATCCTCGACGCGCTCGACTACATTCACTCGCACGGCGTGGTGCATCGCGATCTGAAGCCCGAAAACGTGATGGTCGACGAGCACGACAACATCAAGCTCATCGATTTCGGCATCGCCGGCAACGCCGGCGCCCGCCGCATCACCTTCGCCAAGTTCTCTCCGACCATGGGCACGCCCGACTACATTTCCCCTGAACAGGTCAAAGGCCAGCGCGGCGATGCCCGCAGCGATCTGTATGCCCTGGGCGTGATGTTCTACGAGATGTTGACGGGTAAGGTGCCCTTTTCCGGCGCGAATCCCATCCTCATCATGAACGACCGCCTGTTGAACAATCCCGTTCCGCCGCGGGAAGTCGATCCGACCATCACGCCGCAATTACAGGAGATTATCTATCGCGCCCTGGAGCGCGACCCCAAGAATCGGTATCCGAGCGCCCGCGATTTTGCCCGCGATCTCGAGCATCCCGAGCAGGTGGGAGTCACCGAGCGCCCGGAATTCCGCAACTGGAAGGATCGCCGGACCCCGTGGGCGAAGAAGGCCCTTTTTTACGTGTTGATCGCTTTGATTCCGATTGTGATCTTCGCCCTGTTGCTGTACGTCGCGCGTCACAGCTAAAACCTTAACCACGGGGTGCACAGAGGAACACGGGGGAAATCTTGTGTGGGTTACCCCGTGTTCCTCTGTGCACCCCGTGGTTAAAGGTTTTTGACGTTTAGCGGTCGACTCATCGCGGCAGGAATTCGTCACCGTGAATGTCAAGCTCCGGATACGCACCCGCACCCAATTCGAACAAATCCATTCCCTGCAACTCGCCTTCGCGTCCCACCCGCTGACGGTAGACGCGATTCAATAACCAGTTCAATCCATAGGAAAGCGGCAGCACGAACCCGAGCAGCGTGGCGATTCCCACCAACTGCGCCAGCCACTGTCCACGCGGCCCCGCATCCGCCAGCAGCGCGACCGCCAGCACCCCCCAAAGCCCGCCCGCCGCATGCACGGAAACCGCTCCGCCCGGGTCGTCAATCGCGAGCTGGAATTCCAGAAAGTCCGCAACTATCACCACCAGGATCCCCGCCACGCCGCCGACAATCATGGCCGCGGCAGGCTTCAAGAATGCGGCCGCCGCGCTGCTCGCAACCAGGCCCGCGATCCATCCGTTGGCGCTGAGCGACGCATCCGGCCGCCCGAACCTCGCTCGCGTCACCACCGCCGCCGTCAATCCAGACGCCGCCGCGCACAGCGTTGTATTGACCGCAATCAGCACCGCGCGCCCCGGCTCCACGCCCAGAAACAACATCGCCCCGGCGGAATTCAGCGCCATCCATCCGACCAACGCGAATACGCATCCCAGAAGAACCACCACCACATTGTGTCCGGGAAGCGCGGTCGGCATTCCCTCTGCCGAGAACTTCCCGCGCCGCGGCCCAAGAATCCACGTGATCGACAACGCCGTAACCCCACCGACAACCTGAATTGTGCTTGAGCCTCCGCCATCCACGAAACCCCGGCCCAAGCCGCAGTTTGCCCCGAGTTGTGCGAGCCATCCTCCGCCCCAAGCCCAGTGCGCAAACAGCGGATACGTCCACCCTGCAAGCAGCGCGGTCGAGGCACAGATTGCGCCCAGCCGCCAACGGTCCGCGCCGGAACTCAACGGAATCATCCCCGCCAATCCGACACTGAACATCTGCAGCAACATCACCAGCGCCGCCGGGGAAAGATCCAGTCGCAGCCCGCGCAGGAAGAAGGGCTCGGCCGCAATCCACCCCCAGGTCTTTCCTGCGACCACCAACCCATGATCCGGCCGGCCCGCGACGCCTTGCCAGGCGAAACCGACGATCACGTATACCAGCGCCGCTACCGCCGTCACGCACAGCGCCCCAACCATGGCGTGGGCCGCGCTCCGCGACCTCCCCAACCCCGAATTGATCAGCGCCAGTCCCGCGCCGGCAAATGGAACCAGAAAGATGAGGAACAAGCAGAGCACCGCGGATACATCCGAGAAAGTAAGAAGAGAAGGAGCCACGAAAGGCGTCACTCTCCTTCCACCGGCAGAACCAGATGAGCACGGACCGCCAGCGCGAGTCCGAACAACTCTACCGCTAAGCCGGCCAGCGCGAATCCGACGCGCCCACCGGCCGAGGGCAGCAGCGCGACGGCGCCAACCACAATCGCCCATCCCGCAACCAGCAGTAAGAGACCCGCGAGCTTCATAGGTTTCTATCCTGAAGAACTCTAACGCTCCAAAATTGTCATCCCCGAACACGCGCTTGCATGGACCCAACCGCTAAAGCTAATGCGGCAGCGACGCCGCGTCCAATCGAATTTCTTGATTGTATCCAGAAAAGGAATGGACCAATTGCCTTCACGGCGAGATCCGGCCTGAATACAAGGCCATCCCGACCACGGCGTCCCCCCCAGCGCGTCGAGGATGTCAATTTCTCGTTGCGTTGTGATGCCGCCAGCGGCCACCAGCCGCCGCGAGGTGGATTGCCGGATTGCCCTGACCGTCTCGATCGGGATTTCGCCCATCAAACCCTCGGTATCGATGTGGGTGTAAGGAAAAGTGTCGCAGAACGGTTCGAGTGCCCGAATTCCTCAGAGTGGAGCAGATAAGTCCTGTTAAGAAAATCACTTAGCTCTTCTGGAGTCGTCTCGCGGAAGTCAGCATCGCAAAATTGAATCTGCCCGATCAATTCTTTGCGTGCGCGGTGCAACGCAAAAATTGCGTCCAAAATTGACAACCCGATATCGAAGTGTTTAGGATCACGCAAATGTCGCTCGCTCAGAACCAGAAGAACCGGACTTGTTGCTGCATGTGTTGTTGTTGCGCATCCGTGTCTTCTGGCACTGGGAGGTTGCTGACCTAAAAATTTCTTAGCATCGGCATATTCCAAACCCATCGCCAGAGAAAGCTGGCGATGGGTTTTTCTTTTTATGGCTAAAGCTGACCAGGAAACGAAAGCGCAAAGAGTCGAGCGTCTGAAGCGGGAGAAGAATCCCTGGGAAGGCCTGGATGAGATTCGCCGTTTCGCGCGCGACGGGTTTGACTCCATCCCGCCGGAATGGCTGGGCACGTACTTCCGCTGGTGGGGCATTTACACGCAGGGCGACGGAGCCGGCGTGGTCGGGGGCAAAGGCGGGGAAGGGAAGGCAGTGCCCTTCTTTATGGTTCGTATTCGGATCGCCAATGGCTTGCTCACTTCTCACCAACTCCGAACCATCGCGGACCTTACTCGCCGTTTTGCGCGCGGGATTGCCGACATCACGGTTCGGCAAAACATCCAGCTGCATTGGGTAACGATCGAAAGCCTGCCCGAAATATTGGAAGCTCTCTGGGCATGCGGCCTGAACACTCTGGCCGCCTGCGGCGATGTGACCCGAAACATCACCGGCTGCCCGGTCGCAGGGGTGGACAGGGACGAAATCTGCGACGCCTCTCCGCTCGCGCTTGAGGCCACGCGCATCTTCACGGGCAACCCCGAGTTCTACAACCTGCCGCGCAAGTTCAAGATCTCCATCACCGGGTGCCGGGTCTGGTGCGCGTATCCGGAGATCAATGACATCAGTCTGACTGCGACTCAGCGGGCGGTCCACGGCAACAAAAACAAAGAGGTGGGCTTCTCGTTGCGGGTCGGCGGCGGGCTTTCGACCGATCCCCACTTCGCCACCCGGCTGGATGCCTTTGTGCGCTGGCACGAAGTCGAACGCGTGCTCAGAAGTATTGCGGAACTGTTCCGCGAATCCGAGGTGCTTCGTGAGCATCGCGAGCGAGCCCGGCTGAAGTTCCTTTTTCTGCGCTACGGCTGGACTGCTGAGGGTTTCCAGAAGGAACTCGAGCGGCGGCTGGGCTTCAAGCTGGAACCGGGCGTCGAGGAGACAATTCCCGACGATGTTTACCGGGACCACATTGGAATCCACCCGCAAAAACAGGCCGGGTACTGCTACGTGGGCGCGTCGGTGCTGCGTGGCCGGATCACCGCCGACCAGATGCATGCTGCCGCGGATCTCGCCGACCGTTTCGCGAATGGCGCACTGCGAACCACGAACATGCAAAACCTTCTCATCGTGAACGTGCCCCAACTGCAGGCTGAAGCGCTGGCCAAAGAACTGGATGACATTGGACTTCAAGTGGGCGGTTCGCCGTTCTGGCGTGGTGCCGTCGCCTGCACCGGGACCGAGTTCTGCAAGCTCGCCATCACCGAAACCAAGGGGTTCTCCCGATGGCTGGTCGACGAACTCGACGAGCGCCTGCCCGGGTTCGCGCAGCACCTCAGGCTGCACGTTACGGGCTGCCCCAATAGCTGCGGTCAGCACTGGATTGCCGACATCGGAATCGAGGGCAAGAAGATCAAGGTTCGGGACCAGATGCTCGATGCGTACTACTTCTGCCTCGGTGGTGGGGTCGGCCTGCACCAGTCGCTGGCGCGTCCGGTTGGGTATCGGTGCCTGGCCAGCGAAGTCCCCGATGCGATTGAGCGCCTGCTGCGTCGCTATCTGGAGCGGCAATTGCCGGGCGAAAATTTGCGCCAGTTCTTTGCGCGTCACAGCGACGACGAACTGCGCACATTTCTGGCAGGAGAAGCGGTGGAGGCAGCCGTCCGGGATATTCCCGCCGGACTGGTGCCACACGGTATCGAAGGTTGAATTCATTGAAGGGTGGCTCGATGGCCAGAGGAGGGGTCGGGATCGTATGAAAGGCAAAGTCTATCTGGTTGGCGCCGGACCCGGAGATCCGGAATTACTCACGCTAAAGGCAGCGCGCGTGCTGAGAAATGCGGACGCGGTGCTACACGATGATCTGGTTGTGCCGCAGATCCTTGACTTCGCTCCGCCCCAGGCCCAGCGGTACAACGTCGGCAAACGCTGCGGAAAAGCGACCATCAGCCAAGCGGAAATCAATTTCCTCATGGTGAGCCTGGCCTCTCAGGGGCTTCGAGTGGTGCGACTGAAGGGCGGAGACCCTCTGGTGTTTGGGCGTGCGGCGGAGGAAATTGCGGCTCTCCGCCAAGCGGACATCGAATTCGAAGTCGTGCCCGGCATTACGGCCGCTCTGGGGGCCTGCTCGTCCGCGGAGATTCCGTTGACGGACCGTCGTTCCTCGCACGCCCTCATCTTTCTTGCCGGGCATCATGCGGTGGAAAACGATCCGACCAACTGGCAGGCGCTGGTTTCCAGCGGAGCCACCCTGGTGATCTACATGCCTGGCTACCAATACGGAAAGATCTCAAGAAAGCTGCGAGCGGCGGGATTGGCGAGCGAAACACCTTGCGCCGTAGTCTCGCGCGCCACTACAGCGGAAGAACAGGTCTTTACGACAGACCTGAAAGACCTGCCCTTAGCGCCGCAGTTGCCTGCTCCGACGCTGCTTGTGGTCGGCGAAGTAGTAGGGCATGCGGCGCACAACACACTGCTCCAACAGTCGATTTCAGGGAATTCCAATTTTTTGCCACCGGACTTCCCGGCTGGATCGGTTCATTCACTCCTTGATGAAGGGCGGACAGCATGAAGGAGGAAGTTGAAAGAATCCATCTACTGGCAGAGCAGTGGAGCGCTCAGGACGTGTTGCGTTGGGCATTCACCACATTTCGGAACCACGTCGAAATTGCTTCGGGATTTGGCGTGGAAGGAATGGCGCTAATCGATATCGCCGCACGTTTGCAGCCGGCACTGCGCGTGTTTACCCTGGATACCGATTTCCTGTTTCCCGAAACCTACTCCCTCATCGAGCAAGTGGAGAAGCGCTACGGCATCGCCGTCGAGCGGCTGAAACCGGCGCTCACGCCCGAAGAACAAGAACTACGCCACGGCGCGAATCTCTGGAGCCGCGCCCCAGATGCGTGCTGCAACCTCCGGAAAGTCGAGCCGCTGCGTAACAAACTGTCCCAGCTGCAGGCTTGGGTCACGAGCATCCGCCGCGATCAAACGCCGGTGCGGGCGACGGCGCGCAAAGTCGGATGGGATTCCAAGTTTCACCTGGTGAAGGTCAATCCCCTGGCCGACTGGACCTCCGAGAGGGTCTGGCGCTACGTTCGGGAACACAACGTTCCCTACAATCCTCTCCACGATCGGAACTATCCCAGCGTCGGATGCACGCATTGCACGCGCAGCGTTCTGCCGGGAGAAGATCCCAGGTCAGGACGATGGGCAGGCTTCCAGAAGACCGAGTGCGGCCTGCACGGGCCGCCCTCGCAGGACGACGATCTGGTTTCCGAAATCGCGCCCGTATCGTCTGGCGGTTAGAGTCCGAGGTACGCACGCCGCACTTCATCCATTCTTGCGACGTCGTCCGACTTGCCGTGGATGTTGATTCGACCTTCGGCAAACACGTAGGTGTAGTCGCTGATCGCCAGCGCGAGGTGTACATTCTGTTCCACCAGGACGATGGTGAGTCCCTGTTTCCGTAGTTTGCCTAAAGTCAGGAAGAGTTGTTGCGCCAGCACCGGTGCCAGGCCGAGCGAGAGTTCGTCGATCATCAGCACCTCCGGTTCCTGCATCAAGCCGCGGCCCATGGCCAGCATCTGCTGCTCGCCGCCGGAGAGGGTAGAAGACTTCTGCTTGTGTCGTTCCTTCAGGCGCGGGAACAGATCATACACGCGTTCAAGGTTTTGTTTTTCCCGCTTGCGTGCCCGCTTCGAGTATCCGCCCATCTCCAGGTTCTCTTCCACCGACATGTCGGGGAAAAGCTGCCGT
This sequence comes from Terriglobia bacterium, assembly GCA_041483535.1. Taxonomy (GTDB): domain Bacteria; phylum Acidobacteriota; class Terriglobia; order Terriglobales; family Acidobacteriaceae; genus Acidiflorens. The sequence continues at coordinate 11,259 of JBGPFV010000029.1, forward strand.
CCTTCCGGCACCAGCACCAGGCCACGATTGGCTTTGGCATGAGGCGAGAGCCGGGTGATGTCTTCTCCGTGCAAAAGGATGCGGCCTTTCCAGGCGCGCAGACTGCCCATGACGGTGCGCAGCGTGGTGGTCTTGCCGGCGCCATTCGCTCCGATGATGGTGGTTAAATTCCCGCGTGAGACCTCGAGCGAGATGCCCCACAGGACCTGTACCTCGCCGTATCCCGACTCGACGTTCTCGAGTTGCAGCGCCAGCTCCATCAGTTCATCCTCATGAATCCGCCCTCGTCAATTTGTCAACGATATCGGGAAAGCCCAGGTAGCATTCGACGACGTCGGAATTGTGCACCACCTCATCCGGCCGGCCTTCGGCCAGCTTGCGGCCCAGGTTCAGCACCACGATGCGATCGGAAAGACTCATGATCGCCTGCATCAGGTGCTCGATCATGAGCACCGAGACCCCGCTGTCGCGGATCTTGCGAACCAGTTCGATCATGAGCGCAACTTCCGTGGGATTCAGCCCCGCCAGCACCTCGTCCAGCAACAGGAGCTTGGGTTTGGCCGCCAGCGCCCGCGCTACTTCCAAACGTTTCTTGCCGGCGATGGTCAGCGAGCGCGCCATCATGCCGGCGCGGTCCCCCAATCCAACCTGCTGTAGCACTTCGGAAGCTACCTTGCGGGCGGCGGCCAGATCGAGATATTCACGCCCGAAGCATGCACCCACCGTGACGTTGTCGAGCACCGTTAGGTCGTTCAATGGCTTCACGACCTGGTGCGTGCGCGCCAAGCCGAAGTGGACCACCTTGTCCGGCGAGCAGCGAGTGATGTCTCTTCCTGCAAAAGTGATGGTTCCCTGGTTGGCCTTGTAGACCCCATTCACAACATTGAACAAAGTTGTCTTCCCGGCGCCGTTGGGACCGATCAGGCCTACGATCTCACCCTCGGCGATGCTGAAGCTGACGTCGGAAACCGCGACCAGTCCACCGAAGCGCTTGCTGACGCCGCGCACTTCCAGGATGTTGTTCATTCGATCACCTTGCGCGCGCGCGGCATTAAGCGATATAGCCAGCCGATCAGGCCTCCCGGGGCGAACAGCACCACTAAGAGCAGCAGGCCGCCTGCGATCACCAGGTGAAAGTTGGAAAGGGCGGGAGAAGTCAGCAGGTAGGAGCGAAGTTTCTCGTAAAGGGTTCCGCCCAGAGCCGCGCCGATGACCGAGCCCTGGCCGCCGAGCATCAGCATGACGATGCCTTCGAGCGACAGCATGTACTCGAAGGCGATGGAGGGATCGATCATGCCGTTTTTGAAAAACATCAACGCGCCAGCGGCCGCCGGCAGAAATGCGGAGACGCTGTAGACGATCGCTTTGTACAAGGTGGCATTGACGCCCAGCACCACGGCGGCATCTTCGTCCTCGCGGATCGCGAACAGGCCCAGTCCGAACTTGGAATTTTTGATGGCCAGGCTCAGGATCATGGAGAGGGCCATGACCGCAATGATCAGGAAGTAAGTGATCCAGAGCGCGCGCATGGCGCCGCCCAGCGGCTGGTAGGATTCGAACGAAAGGTACATGCCGGTCGATCTGCCCCAGGGATCGAAGTTGGAGACGAACGCCTGCACCGCCTCGAGAATCCCAATGGTGGCCAGCGCGAAATAGGCCCCACGCAAGCGCAAAACCGCCAATCCAAACAAGAACGCGCAGAGACTGACCACCACACCGGCCACCAACGCCGAAAGCACCAGGTTCCAGCCGCGCACCGTCGTCAGGTAAAGTCCCACGTAACCGCCCAGCCCGTAAAAGACGATGTGGCCGAAGTTCACGTAGCCGGTGTAGCCGATCATCAGGTTCAGGTTGCTGGCCAGGATGATGGCGATGGCGATGAGGATAAGATCTTCACGCAAGGAAACGTTATTGCCGTGCAGCGGGAGGTAGATGAACCCGGCGGCGATGAGCAGAATGATCCAGAAGAAGGGCCGGCGCAGGATCATGCCGCCGCCCTCTTCCCGAAGATGCCCTGCGGGAACGCGACCAGCACCACCACAAACAGCCCGAACTCGATGAGCGGGATCCAACTGACGGCGATGAACGGCGTGACCACTCCCTCCAGCAAGCCCAGGAGCACTCCAGCAACCAAAGCTCCGAACGGCTTGCCCAGTCCCGCCAAAATGGTCACCACGAAACTCTTCAACTGGTACACCGAGCCAGAAAGAATGGTGAAGGGAAACAATGTGGAGACCAGCGCCCCGGAGGTGCACGCGAGGGCGATGCCGATCGCGAAAGCGATCGTCAGCACCGCCGTCGAAGAGATGCCCATCAACTCGGCGGCTTCGCGATTATCGGCGACCGCGCGGATGGCTTTGCCCGTACGCGTGTGATAAAGGAAGAATTGCAGCGCCAGGGCGATGACCACCGCAGAGATGGCGGCGGCGATGTGGTTCCCGGTGAAAGTGTAGGCTCCGATGGTGATGCCGGGCAGGACGAAGTTGACGTTGTACGGGCTGGTGCTCCACACCGCCGTGCCGATGCCGATGACCATCATGTTCACCGCGAACGTTGAGAGCAGGCTCATCAACATGGAGCGGCCTACCACCCAGTGCACCGCCATCCAGTAGACGACAATTCCAATGACCAAGCCGGCACCGATCGTGGGCAGCAACAGCACATAAGGGTTGATCGCCACGGCGCCGAACAGCAGATACATGCAGAACATGCCGAGCGCGATCATGGCGCCGTGGGTAAGATTGATGACATCCATCACTCCCCAAATCAGACTCAAGCCCATCGCCGCGAGTCCGTACAC
>JBGPFV010000030.1:0-13954 GCA_041483535.1 Terriglobia bacterium
AGTGATGAGAAGCGGAAACCAGGATGGGGATTTTGGGACGGTAGTCCGTCAAGGCCAGGTGGTACTTGATCTGGAAAGGTTCGGCCAGCGGCTTGAAGTGGTGATCGAAGTCGGAGATCGGAATATCGAACCCTTCCAGATCCCATTCCAGCCTCGATAGAAACAAGTCGCGGCCACTGTCCAGATGGTCGTCGCTGTGCAAGATACTGCCGTTATGCGCCACCAGGAACTCGGAGATGGCCGCCACCACGCCTTTGCGCGCGAGCGGCATAGGTGTACTCAGAAGCAAGACGGCGGTGTTCTTCATTTTCCGCCCATGATACACCGTGGACGAGGGCTAGAAATATGTGGTCCCGCCGTTCTTCACCGGTTTCCCATCAGTGCTGGTCAGCGCCCGGTTGATAAGGCAAATGTTGTGTAGAGACGGGGCTTGCCGCGTCTCCCCCGGGCATCCAGGATGGCGCCAGCGGAGACGCGGCCAGCCCCGTCTCTACACCAGGACTCCGGCTTGGTTGCTGTCGGTCGCTTCCGAGGTGCCCGGGCCGTCTGTCAAAAAACCCCGGATCATACGCCACCCAGCCCCGCGCTAGAAGAATCCGTGCAAACGGGCGACAATGGTTCCCGCAACGAAACGGAGCTACCGTGGGAGCCAGTCCTATTCTGAAACCCAGTCCAAAGCCTGCGAGCCAGAAGCCGAAGCTCGGGCTGCGGGCCTGGATGGAGCGCGTGCTGGTGGAGTGCGACCGCGCGGCCCTCGGTTTCGATGCCGACGCGGTGCATGATCTTCGAGTGGCGTTGCGGCGCTGCCGTTCTCTGGCCGATGGGCTGATGGCGATCGATCCCGATTCTTCATGGAAGGAGATGAAGAAGGCGGGGAGAAAGCTTTTCCAGGCGCTCGGCGAGTTGCGCGACATGCAGGTAATGGCGGAGTGGATCGCGAAGCTGGGCGATGCCGCGGCGGGAGACGCGGCCAGCCGCGTCTCTACGGAAAAGGAAAATCGAGGCGATCCGGTCATTGATCCGGTCATCGATCTGGCCGTTGATCCGGTCGTCGTCAAGCTGCTCGGTCGCGTGCACGCGCGCGAAGCGGAATGCAAGCAGCATGCCTGCAAAGATCTCAATCAGTTTGACCGCAAGCAATGGCGGCAATGGGCTCGAACTCTGCCGCGGCGCGGGGCACGAGTGCGTCCGGGGAGCGTGGTGTATCTGCATCTGGCGCTGGAAAAATGGACCGCGGCTTACGATCTGCACAAACACGCTTTGCGGAGCCGGTCGCAGGTTAGCTGGCACGAACTGCGCATCGGAATTAAACGATTTCGTTACACGGTGGAAAATTTCCTGCCGCGCCAGCACGCGCTGTGGGGCGACGATCTGAAAGAACTTCAGGATCTGTTGGGAGAGGTGCACGATCTGGATGTGCTGTGGGCCCTGGCCGTCGAAGTGCAGGCATTTCCCGACGCCGAGAGTCGCGACCGCTGGCGGGAGAAGGTGAGCGCGGAGCGCGTGAAGCGGATTGAGCGCTATCGCGAGAAGATGGTGGGACGGCAGTCGCTGTGGCGCGTGTGGCGGGCGGAGTTGCCGTCGGGTCCGCAGTTACGCGGGGCGGCGATGAGCCGTCTGCGCGCGTGGGCCGGATATCTGGATCCCGACTTCCAGCATTCCGAGCGTGTGGCCCGGCTGGCGCTTCTTTTGTATGACGGGTTGAAAGATGCGGGACTGGCTGTGAGGAAGGCGGAGGCGCCGGGCGTTGCTCCGGGCAAGGTTGCGCTCGATGTCCCGCACGAGGTCCAGCTCGACCACGATTGGCGAGCGGTGCTGCTGGCGGCGGCGTTTATGCATGATGTCGGCAAAGCCAAGGGCGCGGAAAATCATCAAAAGGATTCTTACCGGATGATCCGCGGGCTGGCGCGGCCCTTGGGTTGGAGTGCGCGAGAACTGGAACTGGCGGCGGTGGTGGCGCGCTATCACCGTGGGGCGTTGCCACGTCCGCGGGGAAAGACGATGCAAATGCTGGAACTGGCGGATCGGCCGATCGCCATGGAACTGGCCGGAGTTCTGCGCTTGGCGAACGCGCTGGACACGCGCAACGGTAGGGAGAGTGCAAGAGAGAGTGCAAACGCCCCGCGACTTGAGGTGAGTGTGCAGGACCGTTTCGTAGTGGTGCGGGCGGCGGGATACTCGGCGCTTCGCCGTTCGGCGGAAGATATCGCGGCGGCGCGACATTTGCTGGAGACGGTGTTGCGGCGGCCGGTGCTGGTGCAGGCGTTGCGGGAATCGGCGCAACCCCTAAAGGGGCCATTGCTCACCGGCGGTCTGCGGCATCGCTAAAGCGATGTCCTGATACGAACCAGATTCTTTCGCGGAACGTGCTAGAAGCTACTCTGACACTTCTCAGAAATGCGTCCCTCTTCCACACTTCTTTTGTGACTCATGCAAAACTGGTTTCGATGGCGGTCGGATGGTTGCGACGATATCGCTGCGGAGTGGTGCTGAGCGAGCAGGCCTGCGTCAGTGGCGAGATGCCGGACGCCATTGGCTGGAAAAAGGCGAGCCATTCGGTGCTGGTGGAGAGCAAAGTGTCGCGGGCGGATTTTCTGGCCGATCGCGACAAGCCCTTCCGGCAGAAGCCGGAGACCGGCGTTGGCTGTGAGCGGTATTACCTGGCGCCGCGGGGATTGATACGGATCGAGGAGCTACCGGCAGGCTGGGGATTGCTGGAGGCGTGCGGGCACGAGATGGAGCGGGTGAAGCCGTCGGCGAAGAACCTGCGTTCCGAGGCTGGGTTCCGGAACGAGATGAATCTGCTGCTGGCGAGTTTGCGGCGAGTGGAAATCCGCATCGAGCCCGAGAGCATCACCGACTTTCTGAAGTGGAAAAACCGCATGGTGGAATACAACCGGGGCCGGATGCCGGAAGGACTGGTGGCCGAGGAGGAGGAAGCCAACGGATTTTTGCTGGGGACGGGAGGCGACTGAGAGTGATCTCCGGCCGAAAATGTTTTTGCCGCTTCGGAGACGGGGCAAGCCCCGTCTCTACGGAGGGATCTTGACAAAAAAGTGAAACCGGGCGGTTGGGCCCGGTTTCGAAAGCGTCGGTTGAGATGCGGTTACATCGCGGACCGGCGCGGCTGGCTCGGAGACTACGCGGGCGCGTTCACGTCCGCAGTGTGCAATCTCGCGCCAGCAAGGGTTCAAAAGGAGCGAGGATACAGACGTCATGGAAGAAGCAACTATGGGGCCAGTGCCAGATTCCGTGCGATGCTTTCAAGTTATTACTGCAAACTAAAGAAAATACAGCTAGTTCTACGCTATAGTCTGGGACCGTGCAGGGCCGATCCGGATGCCCTCACCGGGGAATGCTTCAAAGTGTTGCACACCTGTTTCCAGTACAAATCAGGGGTGGGGACAAATCGCTACATTTCGCGCCGGCCTTCCATGGCCTTGAGCATGGTGACTTCGTCGGTGTATTCGATGTCGCTGCCTACTGGAATGCCCATGGCGATGCGGGTTATGCGCAGTCCTGGGCGCTTCAGTTGCTGGGCGAGGTAGGTGGCAGTGGCTTCGCCCTCAACGGTGGGGTTGGTGGCGAGGATGACTTCTTCGATTTCGCCGCCGCCGACGCGGGTCATCAAATTTGCGATGCGCAATTGTTCGGGTCCCACTCCGTGCAAGGGCGAAATCGAGCCGTGGAGCACATGGTAGACGCCGCTAAAATGGCGCGTCTTCTCGACGGCGGCGATGTTGGTCGGCTCCTCCACCACGCAGACCAGCTTTTGATTGCGGGTGGGACTGGTGCAGTATTCGCAGGGATCGACGTCGGTGATGTTGTTGCAGATCGAGCACAGACGCAACTTGGCTTTCACGTCGCGAACGGCGGAGGCTAGAGCGTCGGCGTCGTCCTCGCTCGATCGCAGAATATGAAAGGCGAGGCGCTGGGCGCTCTTGCTGCCGATTCCCGGCAGCTTCTTGAGTTCGTCGATGAGGCGGGTCATGGGTTCGGCAAAGCGAGGCATAAAATTTGTTGTTGGTGATTTGTAATTGGTAATTGGAAGAGCCTCTAAATTACAAATCACCAATTACAAATTACCAATTTATAGAATTCCTCCTAGTCCGCCGAGCATTCCGCCGAGGCTTGATTGCATCGCCTGATCCACTTTGCGCCCGGCTTCGTTTAGGGCGGCCATCACTAGATCCTGCAGCATCTCCACGTCGCCGGCTTTGACTGCCTCGGGATCGATTTTTATGGCTAGCACCTGTTTGCGGCCATCCATTTTGACGGTGACGGTGCCGCCGCCGGCTGAAGCCTCGACCACGGTCTGCTCCATCTTTTTCTGCAGCGTCTCGTACTGCTGCTTGGCTTGCGACATGAGTTCCTGCAGATTGAATCCAGACATAGGAAATTTGTGATTGGTGATTTGTAATTGGTAATCTAAAACCAAACCGCGCGCAGTGAGTTTTCAATTACAAATTACCAAATTACAGATCTGCCTCATCCTTTCTCCCGGTAGTCGATCACGGCGCGGATTTCGGCTCCGAACTTTTCTTTCATGCGTTGCACGATGGGGTCTTGTTCGGCGCGACTGCGCGCGCTTCCGTTAGGAGAAGATTTGCGCGCGGGGGCTGCCTGCGGGGCGCTGCCGGGCTCGACCAGCAGCTTGATCGGCCTTCCGGCCAGACCGCTGGCGGCGGCGCTGGCGATGCGGCGCGCTTCGGCGGTGAATGACATTTCGATCATCGTGGCGGACGCGGCAACTTTTGCGGTCAGTGAGCTTGCTGCCAGTGTCCACTCCGCGTTCTCCAAGATGGAAACGAGCGTCTGCTGACTACCCAGCGCGTTGAGAACGGCATCGCGAAGGGACTCGGCGTTGATCTCGGGCTTCGCTTCGGCGCGTGGGGTGGGTCGCGGATCGGGTTCGGGCGACAACTCTTCAACCGCCGGGGCGGACGATCCCATGATGACGACGTTGGCGCTTGATGCAATCGTGCCAGAAGACGACTCCGCCTTGGGAGTGCCTTTGCGCGCCGAATCGGCAGCGAATGGCGAAACGGAACTTGAGCGCGAAGAAGATGGGAAATCTGGACGGCGGGCTTCCACCGGCGCCGTCAAGCGCGGAATCGTGGTTGGCCGCGCTGCGGCAATGGGTGCCGCATCGCTCAGCAATTGTTCGATGGGCAGCAGACGTTGCGCATGCGCCATTTTCAGCAGTCCCAATTCCAGGTGGAAGCGCTGTTCCTGACGGTATCCGAGTTCTCCATGGGTGCGCAGCATGATCTGCAAATGGCGGGCCAGGTCTTCTTCGGTGAACAGCTCGGCGATGCGACTGACGCGGGCGCGCTCCTCGGAGGAAATCTGGAGGAGCGCTGAATCTTTGCCCGCGATCTTCGCCACCGTGACATTGCGCAGGAAGCGCACTAGTTGGCGCGCGAAATGCGTGGGGCTGTGGCCTTCGCCAATCAACTCATCAACCAGCACCAGGATTTTCTCGCTTGAACTTTCCGCGACCGCCTGCATTACCGTTTCGAGCGCCGCGGCCGGAGCGGAACCGATCAGGCTGCGAACGGAATCATGCGTGAGGTGGTCGGCGGTGGAGGCGATGGCCTGGTCGAGGATGGAGAGCGCGTCGCGCATCGAGCCGTCGCCCGCTTCGGCCAGGAGGGCGAGGGCGTCTTCGTCGGCGGGGATCTGCTCTTTCGCCACGATGTCGCGGAGTTGACCCATGATGTCTTCGAACTTCATGGCGCGATAACTGAAGTGCTGGCAGCGCGAGCGGATGGTCTGGGGGATATCCTCGGGCTGCGTGGTGGCCATCATGAAGATGACGTGGCTGGGAGGCTCCTCCAGCGTCTTGAGCAGGGCGTTGAAGGCGGCGTCGGTGATCTGGTGGGCTTCGTCGAGAATGTAGATTTTGAAGCGATCGCGCGCCGGACGGTAGCGCGCCGCCTCTCGTAATTCGCGGATCTCGTCGATTCCGCGATTGGTGGCGGCATCGATTTCGATCACGTCGACCGCGTTGCCGTTGCGAATCTCGGTGCAGGAATCGCAAACCCCGCAGGGCTCGGCCACCGGCTTTTCCGAGGAGCGGCAGTTCAGGGCCATGGCCAGGATGCGGGCGACCGTGGTCTTGCCGATTCCGCGATGACCGCTGAAGATGTAGCCGTGCGCGATGCGCTCCTGCGCGATGGCATTTTGCAGGGTGCGGGTGACGTGTTCCTGGCCGATGACGTCGGAAAATTTCTGCGGGCGGTATTTGCGGGCCAGGACCTGGTAGCTCATGCGAAACCTCGATTATACAGTCTGGCGCGCGAGCCGTTGCAGGGCACGAACTCCTCGGTGGAGACGCGGCCGTAGAGACGCGGCTTGTCTGCGGCGTCGGAGGGAGACGGGGCAAGCCCCGTCTCTACAGGCGGTGCTTGCATGGCTGCAGCAGGTGGGGGTAGGCTCTTAGATCGAGTTTTGCTGGGAATGTTGGAGAAGGGGCTATGCAACTGAAAATGAGCACACGATTGGTGCTGGGCGTGCTGGTGGTGGATTGCAGCGGGCGGATTGTGTTTGGCGAAGAATCGGCCAGCCTGCGCGATACCGTCAAGAAACTGCTGGTCCAGAGCCCTAAGGTGGTGCTGAATCTGCGCGAGGTGAATTCCGTCGATAGCGGGGGCCTGGGGACGCTGGTTTCGCTTTTTACAAGTGCGCGCAACGCTGGCGGCACGGTGAAACTGGCGCGCGTAAACCAGCGCGTCGGAGACCTGCTGCAACTCACCAAGCTGGTCACTATTTTTGAAATATTCGACGATGAAGAAGGGGCCGCGAAGTCGTTCAAGAGGGATGCGGCATAGAGGATGCCCTGTTAGGTGTCCAGCACCTAAAGTGTGAGCGTGAGAACTTCAGGCGTCCCTCCGGGACTGGCCTGGTCTTCCAACTGTTCCCGGCGCTGAAGCGCCAGGCTATTCTCAAACGCCCCTCCGGGGCTGTCCCCAGGGGCCTTGCCCAGGGCTGCCCCCCGTGCTTTGTTCCAGCGTTCGCAATTAGTTGAGATCGGACAATTCCAAGAAAGTGGAATTCATTGAGTTAGCATTCTGGACGTCGGTGAGCACCAGGGTACGAACGGCTCCAGCATTTGCGGGATTGATGGCTTCGCGGATGATGAAGGGTGCTGCCGTGCTTCCCGTGGTGGTCACGTAGACGGTAAAGCCGGGGGGAATGTCGTCGTTATTGGGATTAAAGGGAAGGAATACATAGCCGCTCGCCTTCTGGTAGGCGAGGGCAGAGAACGCCGGTTTGCCGGTGGGGGCGGTGTTGGGATTCAGGAGGATATAAACATCCACCGCGGCGCCGGTGCCGTCGGGTCCGCTGGGTGACGCGTTAATGACGCGGAAGGCAACGAACCCGGATGACGGCGTCGGGATGTTGTCAGGGATGGGCAAGAGGACGGCGTTTTGGCCGTTGGCCAGGATTCCGGTGGCTAGCAACGTGTACCGTTGCCCGCCGGCCAAGTTAATGTGGGTGCTATTGAAGCCGACGTTGGTGGTGCCGGTCAAGAACCCTTCGACCGCGTCAGTCCCCGAAGGTACGCTGGTATAGCCCGGCTGGTTGGGCTGGATACCGAGGAACGATATGGCGGTGAAGACCTGCGTGGGGGTGGCCATGTTCGGGCCGGTGATATCGATATCCATGGCGGCGCCGTTTTGGATGACATGGGCAAAACGAACCTGCGCTTGCTGATTGGAAACGCAACTGGCGGTGAAGATAGTCCAGGCTGCCAGGGCCAACGTAAGGGGCAGGGCTTTCAACGAGCGAGACATCAATTCTCCCAAGGGCCGATAGTGGCGGGCAAAAAGGATTCTAGCAGCTTCTGAAACTCCAGCAGCTTAGACAGCGGCTTAACCGTGCCCTAGCCAAACCCGCGCGACCTAGGATTATTAGGCAGTGCGAGACGGGGCAAGCCCCTTCTCTGCACGAGTTCTTCCACTGACGATTAATTGAGGTCATTCAACAATATCGGTAGCGGCGACATTGATCCGCCGTTGATCACGTCCACGAGCACGAGGGTAGTAATCGTTCCTCCGGTTGTGGTTGAACTGTAGGTTTGCTGAATGGGAAAGGGGGGCGTCTTGTCTCCCGACGCAGTAACGATCACCGCAAAACCACTACCCTGGGAGTTCGCGGTAAGGGTCTGGTAGGCGCTCCCCTGCGTGTACCCAAGGCCGGAAATTTGAGGCGTGAGACTGGTGAGGTCGCCGTTGAAGGGGTTGGGTTCGAAATAAACATCCACTAAGCCTCCGGGGGAACTGGGCGAGGCGTTGATGATGCGAAATGCAAGCTTTCCCGAGGGCGGCGCCGTATTGTTGTCGGTGTAAGGCACGGCAGTCGGAGCGTCGATGCCCACGGTGGTGTGGTTGAATCCCTCCAAAATCACCGTGTATTCCGTGGAGCCGTTCATGCTAAAGCTGCTGTGTGGCGGGGCCGCTGTGCCGGTGCCAGTCAAAAACGCTTCGACGGTGACACTGCCCGAAGGCACGGTGGTATAGCCCGGTTGAGGGGTGGGCGCAAAACCCGTGAATGACAATTGGGAAAAATCCTTAGTTCCGTTGACATCGACATCCACCTGCTGGCCGTCGGGTATGGCATTGAGTACGCGCATTTTCGCGGAGTAGCTGGAACCACAACTCGTGGCGAAGGCGCTCAGGGCGGCAAGAGCTAAGGTCAGGGCAAAGGTTTCGAACCAGCGCGACATCCTTAAATTCTCCAAGAAAGCGGTTGGGTGGTGAACAAGAAGGATTTTAGCAGCTTGTTCGGTGTTCCCCGGGCCCCGGTCGAGGCCCGGTCGCTTTTCCGAGAGTTTAGCCGGACGCGTGCTGGGGCCGCGCGGCTTGCCTGGCGACTAGTCGGTGCATCCGGAGGCATTGAGATCCTGCAACGCTATGGGGATCGCACTCATTTGAGATCCATTCTGTTGGTCGGTAAGCACCAGGGTGCAGATCGCTCCTTCGGACGCACTGCCGAACCCGCCGATGGTGGTGTTAAGGTAATCAGCGTTCGGGTTCCCGGCCACCGTGACGATCATCTGCCAGCTGCTACCCTCGGAATTAAAGGGAAGGTTTACATAGGAACTCGTTTGCTGATAGGAAAGGGCGGCGATGGTAGGCGTGCAGCCACTACTACCGGGTTGGCAGGGGTTGGGGTTGGGGAGGAGATAAACATCCACGGCAGCCCCGCTGTTGGGCGACGCGTTAATGACGCGGAAATTCACTCTGCCATTGGCGGGCGCCGTGTTGGTGTCAACGGGAGTCAGGAGGACGACGTTGCTGCCACCATTGGCAGCCGATCCCGTGGCCACCACCGTGTACTCGGAGCCACCGCTCAAGCTAACGGTCTGGTTGTTGAAGACCACGGTGGTGGTGTTGGTTTCAAGCCCTTCGATCTTGACATTCCCCGCCGGCACGCTGGTATAGGTGGATGCCGAAACATTGGGGAATGGTATGTTGGTAAATTCCTTCGTGCCGTTGAACTCGATATCCAAGCCGGCGTTGCCGTAGTCCTGTGTGTCGGCGATGGCGTTGACAAAGCGGACCCGCGTATTGCTGGTACTACAACTGGTGGCGAAGATGCTTAAGGATGCAAGGGCTAACGTCAGGGGCAGGGCTTTGAACAAGCGAAGCATAGTATCTCTTCTCCAAAAGGCAGTTTTGGTGGTGGGCAAGAACATGGGATGCACATATCGTAATCCCAGGTTTTACGGGCATGTGTAAATTTTTGTATTGGCGAATCTAAGGTAGCATGAGTGCCGGGTGACGGTCGTTGATCGTTCGTCGTTAGTCGCTAGCAAAAAACGCTGTTCGCCGGTTGCTGATTTGTGAATCGGGAAACGCAATCTATGGCAGGGAGAAGGTCCGCAAAGAGCGCGGCGGAGGATAGGCGGGCCCGGGTAGTGCGCTGCATTCGGGCGTTGCCGGCGGGAACGGTGTCGAGTTACGGAGCGATCGCCAAAGCGGCGGGCTGGGCGGGAGCCGCCCGTCAAGTGGTGCGCATCTTGCAGCAAGTTCCGGGATTGCCTTGGCATCGGGTGGTGGGCTCGGGCGGAGCCATCAAGCTCGCTGGAGAAGGCGCCGCCGAACAGAGGTTCCGACTGCGCATGGAAGGTGTGACGTTCCGCGGTGCGCGCGTGAATATGAAACTGCACGAACACAAATTTCCCAAGCAGACAGCGAGGCGACGCAGCTTTTAGTAGAAACGCGGCTTGCCCCCGTCTCGGCTCGCCGCTTCGGTTCGCCGACTTACAGCGGGAGACGGGGCAAGCCCCCGTCTCTACTGAAGCATTTACTTCTGCGGCAGATTTCCTTCCAGCAGGTCGTGCAGGCGATTGGCGGGGCAGCGCAATCCAATGTAGAAACTTCCGAAGAGGGCATAGACGGCGCTCACGTAATCGAAGCGCATCTCGTAGATCAGCTTTTTGAACACCAGGGGATCGTCGGCGAAAAGGTCGACTCCCCACTCCCAGTCGTCGAAGCCGATGGAGCCGGTGATGATTTGTTTTACCTCGCCGGCATAGCGGCGTCCGACCAGGCCATGTTCGTTCATCTGGCGCTGGCGTTCTTCCATGGGGAGCGTGTACCAGTTCTTGTCTTCGCCGCGGCGGCGATCCATGGGATAAAAACAGAGGTAGCGGTGGGGGGGCATCGCGGGGAACAGGCGCGGCTTCATCGCTTCTTTTTGGCGCGCGATGGTTTCCTGGATCGACTTTTTCCATTCGTCCGAGTGCGGTTCCACGCCGCGCTCGGCGAGCGCTTGGTAGGTCTTGAGCGACGATTCATACAGCCCCAGCTCAATCACGGATAAATAGGAAGTTGTGGGCTCGAGAAAATCGTTGAGTCGAAGTTGCGCCAGATCGAGTTCGGCCTGATTGAGCTGGTCGAAGCTTTCGCGGAAGTGAACCAGCATCAGGTCGCCTTTGTGCCCCAGCAGCGAAAATAGTGCAGACTGGCCATCGGACTTCGCTTCCATCGCGGTGAGCAGGCTGGAGGCTTCGGCGGCGATCTCGCGACGGGCGTTCTCGGCGAGGGAGCGCCAGGCGGTCCAGCGGAAGCGCATCATCTGATGGAGGGTGGCGTAGCCTTCCAGGGTGAGAGGCACGGCGGGGAGTTGGAGGGTTGCGGGATGGGTTGGATTCATGGATTGACCCTGTGGGCCATTGTAATCAATCGGGTCGTCAGACCGTCGGGTCATCGGGCCAGCGAAAATCAAAGGCATTGGAACTCATTCGATGACCCGATGATCCGATCGCCCGATCCTCGCCCGGGGTATCCCGACCGCTACGGGGCGGAGATTGCTCCAATATGCGCCGGTGTGCTACAAGCTGCTATATGCGTAAATGGATGAGCGATCGATTAAAGCGACGCAAGAAGCCCGGAGACAGCTCCAACAAGGAAGCAACCAAGGCGCCCGAGCCCTTACAGCCGAGGTTCTATGACGATGAGCCGGTGCCGCCGGTCGCCCTGCCTCATGAAGTTCCCGCCCAGGCTCCCGCGGTCGAGTCGCGTCCTTCGAGACCGGAGCGGATGGCTGAGCCTGCGTCCGAGCGGGTCGCGGCACCAGCGGCGGAGGTTGCGTCCGGTGAAGCGAGACCGCGCATCTCGCGACGTCGTCGCGGCCGTGGAGGTCGGGGCCGAACTCGTCCGCCGGTAGCGGCTACGCCCGCGCCAGCAGTTGCAGCGGAAGGGTCGGCGGGAGAAGCGCCCGCAGCAGAAGCTTCCGTCCCGGAACCGGTGGTTGCCACGAAGGCTCAAGCTGGGGCGCCCGAAGGTGCGCCGGCTGAAGCTGCGCCGGTTCCGGTGCGCGCCAGCAAGGGAACGGTGGTACTGGCGATTGGGTTGCCGGGATCGGGTAAAAGTACGTGGTTCAAACGGCACAACATTCATCCGCTATCGAGCGATCTGCTGCGCGAACTGCTTTTTGATGACGCGCAGGAACAGCGCTTTCAGGATCTGGTGTTTTCGAACTTGCGATCGATGCTCAAGGCGAGGCTGATTGCGCGGCGTCCCATGAACTATGTGGATGCGACGAACCTCACGTCCCACGACCGCCATAGCTGGATCAAGCTGGCCAAGGACTACGGCTACGATGTGCAGGGGTTGTTTTTCGATGTGCCGGTGGAGGTCTGCATGGAGCGCCACCAGCGCCGTGGCCGCGTGGTCGCCGAAGATGTTATGCGCAAGATGGCGAGCAAGTTGAAGCCTCCGACGTTTGAGGAGGGGTTTTCGAAGATCACGGTGGTGCGGGTGAAGCAGAAAGAAGAGGCGCCACAGCCGTAGAGACGCGGCTGGCCCGTCTCAGATGGTCCGCGAACCTGTGTTGCACCCGCCGTCCGCCCTCAGCGGCGGAAGCCGGTGCTGGAAGCAGTCCAGTGATCGCAGCGCTGGAAGCGCTGCGCCACCCAAAATCACTGCAGCAACCAAAATCATATTGCCACATCGAGTTTTCCAGCAGCGGGAGACGGGGCAAGCACCGTCTCTACGGCGGGAGAAAATCTCAACCCTTCAGATAGGGCAGTAGTTCTCGAAACGCTGGCGTGCCGGACGCGCGCAGCAGTTCGTAGACGATCATTTCGGTGGAGGAAAGAATGGCTCCGGCGGCGCGCATGCGGTCCAGTCCGATGCGCCAGTTTAATTCCGTGCGCGAACTGACGGCGTCGGACGCGACGTGCACCAGATAGCCTTCCCGCAGCGCTCCGAGCGCGGTCTGCATAACGCAGATGTGGGTTTCCATGCCGCAGAGCAGGGCGGTTGTGCGCTGGCCCGGGAGGCGTTTCAGCAAGGAGCAGAACCCGTCGCTGCCGAAGCAGGAGAAGGTCAGCTTGTCGATGGGCGAAGTGCCGGGCAAGAGGGACGCGATGTCGGGCACGGTGTTGCCCAGGCCTTTGGCGTATTGCGTTGTCACCAGCGCCGGGATCTTCAGGATTCCTGCCAGGCGAATCAGCAGCTGCGCGTTGCGGACGAAGCGCTCTTTTTCCCAGATGGGCGGCAGCAGTTTCTCCTGGATGTCGACGACGATGAGAGCGCACTGCTCGGCCTCGAGAGGACGGCGCGCCATCTCGGCATAGCTGGTTTCAACGGGCATGGTTTCTGAGAAAGTTTCCGGGAAAGTTCCGCTGCTGGTTGTTGTCATTGTCATGGCGACTCCTCGCACCCCCTGGCAGAGATTTTATAGCGTTTTTAGGGGCAGTGTAGTCCGATGTTCGTGCAGCGGGTTGCGCTCAGGGAAGGAAACCTTAAACGCAGAGGACACGGAGGAACCACCGCAGAGGACGCAAGGGAGCACGAGCAAGAGGACGCGGTTTTGCGGCCACCGCAAAATGATTTAGAATTCTGCTAACAGCCCGGTCGTTCAACGGTAGGACTGCAGCCTCTGGAGCTGCGTATCGGGGTTCGAATCCCTGCCGGGCTGCCAAATTTGTCGGCATGAGAATTCGGTCGACCCGCCAAGAAGCAGGGGACTTCTGAACGACCAGCTATTCTCAGCGGCGCAAATTCCAAGAGGACTAGGAGTCGATATGAGAATTCTGCTGTATGCAGGCCTGCTCCTGATGGCGCTTGGCATCGCGTCGCTGGTAGTGCCCATCCCTCACACCGAGACGCAGGGAATCAAGATCGGAGATGCGAACTTGGGGGTTCAGACGAGTCACAGCGAGCGTGTTTCGCCGGTCGTCAGTGTCGTGCTGATCGCGGGCGGGATCGCGCTGAGCATTGCGGGTTCGCGTACCCGCGCGTCCTGAGACAGCTTCCGCGTTGCTGTCTTTGGGCAGGGCTGGTTGGTGGTGTCTTAATTAGGACGCTACCGGGTGGTTTACAAACTTGACAATGGCAGCGCAGAAGCCTAAGATCGAAATTGAGTAAGTACCTTTTCTTATTCTTTCGCGTCCTCTAATTAGTTAAGCCTATCTGAAAATTATCTCCTGCTCAGA
>JBGPFV010000031.1:0-13796 GCA_041483535.1 Terriglobia bacterium
AGCCTTGTCCGTCACCAAGCCGCCATCACCAAGAACGGCCATCTGCAGCGGCCCGTGCTCACCGAGGATGGGGTCGTACTGGGCGCGAACGCTTCTGAGGTCAAGGCTGGAACCCCCTTCAGCAGGGAACTGTTCGAGAAGGTCTGGGACTGCCACAACGAATGGACAGCGGAGTTCTTCGCCGAGCTGGACCGCCGCGGCGATCCAGGCCGCTTTGACCGCTCGAAAGCGCCCATCATCATGGACCTCCTGAAGCGGCAACTGCTTTCGCCCCGCTACATTCAGCACAGCGCCCGCGTGCTCTTCGTCATGGGGCAGGCGAACGAACAGGTGCGCGCGCAGGTTCTGGAGGCGGTCTTTGATCTCTCCCGCGAGGAAATCGTCAAGCGCGTTACCACCGGCACCCTGAACCAGACCGCCCTAGCCGCGCACGATTATGTGTATGACATCTTCCCCGGAATCGCAGAGCAGCAGCGCCCGAACGTGCAATCGCAGGACAAGCAATCGAACCTAACTCGTGTACATGGAACCTGAGGAGGCTGAAACGCTTCCCAGTTTCCACTCGGGGAGAAGATCTGCTTCGGACTTCGTTACCGGTACTACGATTCGTGTCGATGGCGGTTATGCGATCCGATGACATTCCGAACGTAACCCTTGGTGGATACCGGCGCGGTAGTTTTTCTGTCGCTTGTCTCCGGGAGTCGCATAGGCAGCTTATGGACTATGACGTAGCAAAGCCGTCTGATTTGGATGACATCGTTCGTCTGCTTGCCCAGGTGTTCAGCGAGTCCGAACCGCCAGCCGTGGCGATGGCTCTTTCCTTCGGCGACATGAAACATTTTCTTCAGCTGGTTGTACCGAGAGTTATTTTGTATGGACTTACAGTAACCTCGCGCAGCAAGGACACAGGAAAGTTGGCCGGCGTTCTTCTGACCGACGATTTCGCTTCACCTCCAGCCCTGGACCTGCGCCAGATCAGCCCGAAGTTTTTGCCCATCCTGTCCATGCTGGAGATACTCGATGAACAATTCCGCAGAGGCAGGACCGTTTCGCCAGGGGAATACCTTCACCTCTTCATGTTGGCGGTGGATGGGCAATTTGCGGGACGCGGAATTGGGCAAGGACTCATCAAAGGTTGCGTCGACATTGGACTTCAAAAGGGCTATCGAATGGCACTTACCGAAGCGACAGGGCGAGTCTCCCAGCACATATTTCGGAAGAACGGTTTTGCGGATCGTTTCAGCGTATCGTATCGGGACTTCGTGTACGAAAACAAAGTCGTGTTCGCCTCGATTCGGGAGCATGAGAAGGCAATCCTGATGGACAAATCTCTGGCTTAACCGCCCGAATGGTGTCGATTCTCGACGATTGGTCAGCATCCGAAGTTAATATTCTGTCCGGGTTCGAAAATCGTTCGGCCGGGTTGGACGATTTAACTCAAGCAATCCCTAAGCCGAAGCAGTTGAAAGCGCTGGTTCAAAACTGTGCGTGCGCAAGAGAAAAGTTCGAAAATCGTCCTCCAGGGCCGACCCCTCCCTTCAACCCCATAAACCACACTTCTGGTTGCTGCGTGGACGAGACCGTCGAAATTACCAGGCCAACGCCCAACATCGGGTATCGTTGGCGGAAGGCTCAGTTTCTATTCGTCTAGTGGATTGGCGTTGCCGTCTTCGCCGCCGGCGCCGAAATCGTGACCGAGTCAGGTTCCGACCAGAGGGCGGTACCGCTCGTCAGGTCCAGACGATGCATGGTGACCTTGACCTTGCCTCGATCCACTTCCACCTGCAGGTAGTGGTAGTTCACTTCCTTACTCTGGAAAGGATCGTCCACGGCGCGTTCAATCGGATAAGGGTGCGCTCCCGCGCCGCCGGACACAAAATAAGCGATGCCGCCGTGTTCGTGACGTTCGTAGTTATGCACGTGTCCGGAGAAAACGACAATCCGGGCGCGGAGGTTCTGCTGCCGCGCTTCCAGCGTCTTGGCCAGTTCCTGTTCATGGGAGCGGGCGGAGTGTCCGCCTTCGAACATCATCGCGTCGGACGAGCTGGTGTAGGGAGGATGGTGCATCACGAGGAAAACGAAGTCCACATCCCCCGGAAGATGGTCCAGCTTCTCGGTGAGCCATTGCCCTTGCGGGCCGGAGGTCTCGTCCAACGAGCTGTCCATGACCAGCAGCAGCGTGTTGGCGGCGCGCACGGAATAGTAGCGGCTGTTCTTCAGGTGGGGGAAGCGTTCGAAGTAGTTGGCCAGGGCAACTTTCTCATTGCCTTGAAGTTCGTGGTTGCCCAGCGCCGGGTAGACAGGGATCTTCTTCTCGCGCCAGACTGCGGTTTCGCGGTCCCACACCTTCCAGTCGTGGCGATCGTCGCCGTTATAGACGATGTCACCGCCGAAGGTGATAAACGCCGGATTGGACTGGGCGATCGCTTGTACCAGCGTCTGCCGCACTTCGGGATTCGCTGCTTCCCGGTCCTGGGGGTCGTGGAAGCGCGAATCTCCATAGGCGACGAAGTGGAAGGGCGTACTGACTTGCAGTTGCAGTTCCACTGTTCCGGTTTGCCGCGCCGGCTGCGAATGCGACCGGGAACAGGCAGCGCAGCCGAGAAAGAGAATAGCAATCGCCAATTGCTGGAAACGTTTCATCGAGCGACTCACCACCAGCCCTCCAAACTGTCCTGCTCCGCCGTGGAGCTAACCTGATCATAGTCAAATGCCGGGTTATCGGTGTTCGGATCTCCGAGTTGAACGTGGTTGAAAATATTGAACGCTTGCACGCCGAACTCCATGGCAACGCGCTCTGTAATCCGGTCTCGTTGTTCAACTCTTCTTTAAGTTGAGCAGTCGGGCGTTATTGGTTCAGTTACAATTCTGAAATAACGCAGGTGCAAGACTGCAATCCGCACATCCGATGCGCACCGTGGTAACCAACAATCCCGCGGCTGATGTGAGCCGTTCCGTCTTCACCCGCTAAAATGGTTTGAGGGGATGGCTTTTCTAACCGTTTCGCGCCGCGAAGCCGGCTGCTCGGAGAACCGTTGCAAGACTCGGGGAATGTAAGCGAATGGAGACCAGATTTGGACCGACCGAATGAGCTAGTTCAGGCTCAAGACCACGCGGCGTGCTCGCTCGATGCCAACCATGTGTTGACGTGGGAGGAAATCGCGAACTTGACGGCGGAGCCCGGCAAGCCGGCCGAGACCCTGATGAACGTGGTCGCCTTGATTGCCCGGCGATTTGGCACCGATGTCTGTTCCGCCTACCTGCTCGAACCCGACCGCGCCAATCTGGTGCTGGCCGCGACCCTCGGGCTTCGCCATGAATGCGTCGGCAAGCTTCGCATGGCGGTCAATGAAGGACTGGTCGGCCTGGTCGCGGAACAGGTCCGCCCGGTGGCCGTCGAACAGGTCAGGAATCATCCTCGCTTCAAATATTTCAGCGAAGCCGGCGAAGACGCTTACCAATCGTTCCTCGGAGTTCCCCTCATTGATCGCGGCGTGCTGCAAGGTGTGCTGGTGATTCAAACCGTGGAGGCGCGTGTCTTCCCGGAAGATGAGATTCGCCTGCTCACCGAGGCCGCGAACCGGGTGGCGCACGTGGTCAGCGAAGCCCGCACCCTCGACCGTTTCATCGCGCCGGTCCAGGAGCGGCTCTGGGCCCTGGCCCGCAACCTGTGGTGGAGCTGGGACTACGATTCCGCCAGCTTGTTCCGCGAACTCGATCCGCTGCGTTGGAGCCAGCTCAATCACAGTCCCGTCTCCCTGCTGAACGAATATCCGCTCGCCAAACTCGAAGCGCGCGCCGCCGAGCTTGCGCTGCACAGCCGCATCAACTACGCCTATCGCCGCTTGCGCGAGTACGAGGGTGCGAAGCGAACCTGGGGTGCGCGCCACGCCGGGGTGCTGCGGCCCCGCCCCGTGGCTTATTTCTCCGCCGAATTTGGCGTGCATGAGTCTCTCCCCGTCTATTCCGGAGGACTCGGGGTTCTGGCCGGCGATCACATCAAGAGCGCTTCCGATCTTGGCATCCCCCTCGTCGGCGTGGGCCTGTTTTATGGCCAGGGATATTTCCGCCAGCGCCTCGATCGTGACGGCTGGCAGCGCGAGGAGTACCTGGAGACTGATGTCAACCAGCTTCCCATGGAAGCCGCCATCGGGAAAAACGGCAGGCCGGTCGTGGTGCAAATCGATACCCGCCATGGTTCGATCCGCGCCAAAGTCTGGCGCGTAAGGGTGGGCCGCTGCGACTTGTTTCTCCTCGACTCCGACGTGGAAGGCAATTCCCCCGAGGACCGCGTGCTGACCTCGCGCTTGTACGGCGGCGACGGCCGCGTTCGCGTGCATCAGGAATTGCTTCTGGGCGTGGGTGGCTTGCGTGCCCTGAATGCGCTCGGCATCACCCCGGGCGTTCTTCACCTGAACGAAGGGCACAGCGGATTTGCCGTCCTCGAAGCGATTCGCCAGCGCATGGAAGAAGAGGGGATCGGCTTCGAGAAAGCCATGCCGCGCGTTTCCCGGGAAGTGGTCTTCACCAGCCACACTCCCGTGCCCGCCGGTCACGATCGCTTCGATGCCGATCTGATCGAAGAACACCTCGGCCCTCTGCGCGAGGCCCTCGGCCTTTCCAAGGAAACCTTCATGGCTCTGGGACGGGAGAATCCCGACAGCGACGAACGTTTCTGCATGACCGTGCTCGGCCTGAAACTCTCGCGGCGCGCCAATGCGGTTTCCTCTCTGCACGGGGAAGTTTCCCGTGCCATGTGGACGGGACTCTCCCCGGGCAAAACCGAAGACGCGGTTCCGATCGGACATATTACCAACGGCGTCCACGTCCCCTCCTGGTTGGCCCCGCAGATGTTTCGCCTGTACGACCGCCACCTCGGAACGGGATGGCATCTGCGCAGCAGCGAGGCCAAAATCTGGGATGGGATCGACGACGTCGACGACGGCGAGCTCTGGGAGACTCATTTCAGCCTGAAGTCGCGCATGATTGAATTTGTGCGCCGCCGCGCCGTGCAGCAGGCCGCGCGCCGCGACGAACCGCCCGCCGTGCTGCAGCACCTGGAGCGCGTCCTCAGTCCCGATGCGCTCACCATCGGTTTTGCCCGCCGCTTTGCCACCTACAAGCGCGCCAATCTGATTTTGGCCGACCTCGAGAAAATCGCCAGCATGGTCAATGACCCGAAACGCCCGGTGCAGTTCGTGTTTGCCGGCAAAGCGCACCCGCTCGACGAACCCGGCAAGCGCGTTCTGCAGCAAATTGCCCAGTTGATGCGCGATCCGCAATTTTCCGACAAATTCGTCTTTGTCGAAGATTACGACATCAACGTGGGCCGCCATTTCGTGCAGGGGGTCGACGTCTGGCTGAATAATCCGCGGCGTCCGCTGGAAGCCTCCGGAACTAGCGGCCAGAAAGTTGTTTTGAACGGCGGGTTGAACCTCTCGGTGCTGGATGGCTGGTGGGCGGAAGCCTACGACGGCCTGAACGGCTTCGCCATCGGAAACGGCAGAACGCACTCCGACATGAATGTTCACGACGCCCGCGACGGGGAAGACCTGATGCGGGTGCTGCGCGAAGAAGTCATCCCGCTCTACTACCAGCGCGATCGCGACGGCCTGCCGCGCGGCTGGATCGAGCGCATGAAACGCACCATCCGCACCCTGGGCTGGCGCTTCAACGCCGATCGCATGGTGATGGATTACACGCTCCAGTGCTACGTTCCCGCCGCCGGCGGCACCTCGAGCGACCTCCGGCCAAAACTGTAGCATCATTCCCAGTCTGCCCAGTTTCGTAGAGACGGGGCTTGCCCCGTCTCCCCCCGCTGCGAAACTCGAAGTTTGCCCGGTTCCTTGATTGCGACTTGACAATTCAGTGGGATCGTTTAATCATGGATGAATATTTATGCACTATGATGGATAATTATGCCTCAGTGGGGGGGCGGCAAGCGAACCGATCGGGGCGGCTGAAAGAAAAATCTGATGACGGCGAAACTTAAAACCGCGGTTCTCGGCGCGACCGGCTATTCCGGCCTCGAACTCGCTCGCCTTCTCGGCCGCCATCCACGCACCGGCGCGCCTCTACTCCTGCGGCGCAGTGCGGAAACTGACGAGGCCGGCGAGTTCGCTGCTGGCGTGCCGCACATTTCCAGTAACGGCAATGGCCATTCGTCCGTCCAGCCGTTTTCCTGGTCTGCGTTGCGGCAACATGGCGTGGAACTGTTATTCCTGGCGACTCCGCACGCCGTTTCTCGCGAACTTGTTCCCGAGGCAATTGCGCGCGGGCTGCGGATCGTCGATCTGAGCGGCGCATGGCGGCTGAAACAAGAACAGCATCGTGCCGTCTATGGCTTCAAGGATTCGAACGCCCAGACGGCGGCGGAACTAACCGAGCGCGCCGTGTACGGTCTGTCCGAGTTGAAGCCGAATGCGGACCAGATCCCGTCCGCTGCTCTGATTGCGAATCCCGGCTGCTATGCGACTTCCGTCATTCTTGCGCTGGCGCCCTTGCTGTCGTCCGGCATGGTGGATTGCGATCGCGGCATCATCTCCGATTCGAAGTCTGGCGTATCCGGCGCCGGCAAGGAACCCACGGCGCGCACCCACTTCGTGTCGGTGGCCGACAATTTTTCCGCCTACTCGGTCTTCGGACACCGTCACACCGGCGAGATCCTGGAGCAATTGGCGCTCGCTACCAGCCAGTTGATCTTCACTCCTCATCTCTTGCCCATCCCACGCGGAATTCTGTCCACGATTTACGTGCATCTGAAGCGCGAAATGACGGCGGACGAGATTCAAAGCTGCTTCCAGGATTTCTACAAAGGCAAGCGCTGGATACGCGTTTTTCCGGCATCGAGTTTGCCGGAAATCCAATTCTCCGTGCACACCAACTACTGTGACCTCGGTTTCTGTCTCGCGCGCGATGGCCGCCGGCTCGTGGTCGTTTCCTGTCTCGACAACCTGCTCAAAGGCGCGGCCGGTCAAGCCGTCCAGAACATGAACCTCATGTACGGCTGGGACGAAGCGGAGGGTTTGCAGTGAAAATTGTGGTCAAGATCGGGGGCGCGGCGCTGGAGGATAAGACCAGCCTTCAGAAATGTGCGCGAGCCGTGGTGCAACTCGCGCACGACGGACATCAGGTCACCGTCGTGCACGGCGGTGGCGGCGCGCTGACCCGGACCCTGAAACTCCTCGGAAAGAAAAGCGACTTCATCCACGGACTGCGCGTAACCGACGCTGAGACGCGCGATGTTGCCTTGATGGTGCTCGCCGGCATCGTGAACAAAAGCCTGGTGGCGGCGATCGCCGCTGCCGGACAACCGGCCATCGGACTTTGTGGCGGAGACGGCGGCGTCTTTCGTGCCCGCAAGAAACAGGACGCGGAACACGACTTGGGATTTGTCGGCGAAATCTGCTTTTCCGAGCCGCGCTGGCTCAAAGCCATCTGGGCCGAAGGCGGCATTCCCGTGCTCTCCTCGCTCGCCCTCGGAGGCGACGGGCAGTATTACAACGTGAATGCCGACCAGATGGCGGCCGCCTGCGCCATAGCCTGCGAGGCCGACGCGCTGATTTTTTTGACCGACGTGCCCGGGGTAAAGCAAGCCGACGGTTCAGTGATGGCTCGTTTGGATACCAAGCAGGTCGCCGGGCTCATCGGCGAATCCGTAATCAGCGGCGGCATGATGCCCAAACTCGAAGCCTGTACTCAGGCTCTCAAGTGCGGTGTGGGGCGGGTGCGCATACTGCCGGCGGCGCAGGTCGAAGTTCTGCCCCTCTTCTATTTCACTAAGATCGAATGCGGCACCGAGGTGCTGAGGGCATGAGCCTGGCTTCGGTTTCGCGCATGGAAGCGAAGCTCTTGCTTCCCACCTACGAGCGCCAGCCCATCCTGTTTGTTCGCGGGCGCGGCGTGTATCTGTGGGATTCCCGCGGCCAGCGCTATCTGGATTTCCTGAGCGGAATCGGAGTTAACGCGCTCGGCCACAACCATCCCGCCATCAACGCGGCGATCAAGCGTCAGGCCAGCCGGATGATTCATGTTTCGAATCTGTTCTTCCACGAGTATCAGGCGGAACTCGCGCGGCTGCTGACCGAAATCTCCGAACTCGACCGCGCGTTCTTCTGCAACAGTGGCACCGAGGCCTGGGAAGGAGCGCTGAAACTCGCCCGCGCCTTCGCGCAAACCAACAATAAGAACGGAAGCAAACCAAGTCCAAAGACGCGCATTCTCGCCATGGACAACTCTTTTCATGGACGCACCTTTGGCGCGCTGGCCACCACCGGTCAGCCGAAGTATCGAGCGCCGTTTGTTCCTCTCTTGCCCGGCGTGAGTTTCGTCAAGTTCAATGACCTCGACGACCTGCAACGCAAATTCGATTCCAGAGTCTGCGCCGTATGCATCGAGACCATTCAGGGAGAGGGCGGGGTTTGCCCGGTCAATAAAGAGTTTCTCGAACTCGCCTCGCGCCTGACCAAACAGAGCGGCGCGTTGCTCGTGCTCGACGAGATTCAGTGTGGCCTTGGCCGCACGGGACGCCACTTTGCTTACCAGCACTATGGTGTGACGCCCGATGTAGTTACTGTCGCCAAGCCGCTGGCGTGCGGTTTGCCACTCGGCGCCATTCTTACCACCGAGCGGGTTGCGAGTTGCATCCACCCGGGCATGCACGGCACCACCTTCGGCGGAGGCCCGCTGGCCTGCGCCGTGGCCATCGAGTTCCTGCATGCGGAACGGAATTTGTTGAAGCACGTGCGCGCCCTCGGCGAATATTTTCACGCATCGCTCCTGGCGCTGGACAAAAAGCACAAGTCGATTCAGGACGTCCGCGGAGCCGGCTTGATGCAAGCCTTGGAATTAGACTCGCCCGAACTGGCGAAGGCGGTGGCCCGGCAACTGCTGCAAGAAGGAATTATCATCAATCGCACGCACGAAACCGTGCTGCGTTTTCTGCCGCCTTACGTGATTCAGAGGAAGCACGTCGATCAGGTGGTCAAGGCCCTGGATGCGGCGTTGCGCAAGAATGCGGAAACCCCACACAAGGAAACGTCCAAGAAAGAGAGAAGCGCCCGGACGCGGCGCAAGGGGGTCTATGCGCACGCGTGAAGCGGTCCTGCCCGATGCCGAGCAGATTCACGCTCTCATCGCCGCCTACTCCGGTGACGGCACGCTCCTGCCGCGCACGCTCGCGGAGATCTGCGAGAACGTCCGCGACTTTGTCGTCCTGGAGCATGAAGGACGCATCATCGGATGCGGCGCGCTTCACCTCTATGGCCTGCACCTGGCCGAGATTCGTTCCATTACCGTCGATCCCGCGAGCCAATGCAGCGGCGGCGGCCGGCGCCTGGTCAAGGCGCTTCTGGCGCAGGCGGACAAACACAAAGTCACCTGCGTGTGCCTGTTCACGCGCATTCCGGAATTTTTCTCGCGCATGGGATTCACTCTCGCCGCTCACCAGGACCTTCCCGACAAGATCCATAAAGACTGTTATAAGTGCCCCCGGCTCTGCCGCTGCGACGAAGTGGCGATGATCCGAGGCAATCTGCCCACGTTTGCAATTTTGCCACCGCCCAAAAACTGGTTGAAGATTCAGGCATGACGTCGCTGCGCCGTTCTCCCGGAAAAATTCGTTTACCCCTGGGGTTTTCTTTCTCGGCGATCGCTGCCGGCATTAAAGTGAGCGGTCGGCCGGACCTCGCGCTGGTGGAAGTGTGGGGACGGGCGCCCCTTCGGCAAGCTCAGGGCAGGCTCTCGCCCGTCCAAGCCGAGCGCAGCTCGGCCGCTGCCGGTGGCGCGAGTGCTGCTGCGTTATTTACGACGAACCGAGTCGTCGCCGCGCCCGGGGAAGTGGGCCGCGCGGCGTTGCTGTCGACTGGTGGCCGCGTCCGCGCCGTGGTTGTGAATTCCGGCAACGCCAACTGCGCTACCGGACGCGCCGGCATTCAAGCTTGCGAAACCGTTTGCCGCGAAACTGGAAAACTGTTCGGCGTGCCCGCAGCCGGAATCTTTCCTTCCTCCACCGGCATCATCGGAGTTCGTTTGCCGACGGAAAAGATCCTCAAAAAGTTGCCGGAACTCGTCATCCTTTCAGCACGATCCGCCAGCCAGCGCGGCGTCCGCGCCTTCGCCCACGCCATCATGACCACCGACACCCGGCCGAAGATTGCGTCCGCGCGTTTCCCAGTGGGCTCGCAAGCAGTCACCCTGTTGGGTATCGCGAAAGGATCCGGCATGATCCATCCGCAGCTTGCGACCATGCTGGTGTACTTGTTCACCGATCTCGCCGCGAGTGCTCGCGAGCTGCAGCCTCTTCTCCGCGAGGCCTGCGACCAGTCGCTGAATTGCATGTCCATTGATGGTGACACCTCCACCAACGACACCGTGCTGCTGCTGGCGAACGGCGCGAGCGGCGCTCGCGTAAGGGATGTTCGTACCCGCAAGAAATTCTCCGCCGCTCTGAGCGCAGTGTGCCAGTCGCTCGCCGAGCAGATTGTTAGCGACGGCGAAGGCGTGCAGCATGTGATCCGCCTGTTCGTCGAACAGGCGCGGAGCAGGGAAGAGGTGTTGCAGGTGGCGCGGACGATTGCGCACTCCATGCTCGTGAAGACCGCGTGGGCTGGGGCCGATCCGAATTGGGGACGCATTCTCGCGGCGGTGGGAAGGTGCGGCCTGCCTATTGATCCATCGCGCGTCCAGATTTTTATCGGCAGTCAGAAGGTCTGCCGCAACGGAGTCGCTTGCGCGTTCAACCAGCGGCTAGCCCACCGCAGTCTTGCGCAGCCGGTCTGCGATGTTCGCGTGCAACTCGGACGCGGTCGGCACGCGGTTCGATTTCTCACCACCGACCTCACCGCCGAGTATGTGCGGATCAACGCCGATTACTCGACTTAGAAAAGGTCTCAGGTGTTAGGTCGCAGGTCTTAGGAAGACCCGAAGGCAAGTTCAGGTTTGTTTCTGAGACCTGAGACCTAACACCTAACAGCTAACACCTAACACCTGAGACCTGCCCCTAGAAGCTGAACATGGCCTGCAATTCAATCTTGCGATTCGCCGCTGTGCTCGAGAACGGCCCAGGCCCACCCGCCAGGGCAATCGACTTTCCGAAATCCTGTGAACTCAGGTTGCCGATAGGAACTGCTGCGTTCACTTTGTTCAGAAGGTTCCGCGCATTGACGCTGAACGTCAGGCTGTAGCGCCGAGTGCTTGTGGGCCCGCCGAAACCGCCTGGCCCTCGTCCAAAGCCGCCGCCCCCGCCCCCGCCGCCACCGTGCGGACCACCGCCGCCCGGAGGATGTCCGCCACCCGGAGGTCCACCGCCCGTCTGCGCCGCGTTCTTCCCACCAACCTCCGGCCCGAAGCCGAAGGTTTTCGCCAGTCGCAGATTAAGCGTGAAGTTGGACGGGCCGGTGAGAAAGTTGACGGGGATCAGGACATCCGACGCCGTGGGGTTCGGGTTATAGTGGCCGGCCGAGGTCAACGAAGGGAACGCGGGATCATTGGAGAATGCCGGGCGATCGTTGAGAATGGTGTCGTTATTCAAGTCGTTCCGCCCCACCGTGACGTTATAGGGCGATCCCGAATGGAAGATCATGAATGGGCTCAGACGGAACGCGTGGGGGAGCCCTATCGTGCCGCCCACGAACAGCCGGTGCCGGGTATCAAAGGAAGCCCGTCCGTAGTCGGCGCGGAGGTCGTACGAATTCACGGGAAAGTTGGCAGCGCCGGAAGCGTCGCTGTTGGCATAGTTCAGACTGTAGAAGCCGAAGAGCGACAGCTTGGCGCCGGCCTTGATGTTGAAATTCGCGATCAGCTGATTCTGGCGGAACACTCCATCCGACGAGTACTGATAGATCGGGGCCTCGCTCGTTGGGGGCGAACCGGGTGTGCCCGGAGACGGAGCATTGATGTTGAGCGACTCGAATTGATGCACTCCGCGGGAACTCAGATACGAAACCGTGACATTGGCAGTCTTTGTGACCTGCCTTTCCAGGCTGAAGGCGCTTTGCATGATGTAGGGCGAGTGCAGCTTCGAACTGATCTGATAAGTCGTCTGAGTCTGTGGCGTGAGTGCGCAGGATGACACACTCGGGAAGCAGTCCGGCAATGGCACGGTGTACTGCAGCTGCGTTACGCCATTCAAACGGTCGGCATTGAGGACAAGTTCCTGGCTGAATCGGTCGTAGAACAGGCCAAAACCGCCGCGCAGCACGGTTTTCGGCGCGCTCTTTCCCCCTCCGCCGATGCCCCACGCAAAACCGACGCGGGGCGCCCAGTCCGCGTGATCGTGAATCGCATTCTGGGTTTCAAAGCGCAGCCCACCGCTCAGAGTGAAAGTGGGTCGTACCTTCCAGTCGTCCTGCACGTACAGCCCAGCATCCACCACGGTGACCGGCACGCTGGGCACCGCTCCGCTGGCTGTTTTGTCGAGCTTAAGCTGGATCGCACCGGGAACCATAGTGGCGCCGCCCGCAACCGCCTTTGCGGCGGTCTGGTAAGTCGGGAGGTCCGGGAAGGTGAAGCTGCCATTGAATCCAGCGCCGGACGTATCGACTTCGTGAATTGCCCGCAGCTGGCCACCGAATTTCAGGAAGTGCTTACCCTGCGATACCGACGTGTAATTCTGTAGTTCGTAGTGATCCTGGTGGTCGGTCTGCGCTCCCGCACTGCTGCCTCCTCCGGTGAAAGCGCCTTGCACATTGATAGACGAAAGTGTGTTTAGCGGAGTCTGTCCGCTGTTGTCGCGCAGGTATTGGAAGCGGGTTTCATTGACCACCTTCGCTCCCAGGATCTGCGTGTCGGTGATCTGCACCGTGTGTTCGGTGGACGTAGTGTCGTAGCCGGCCTCCGGCAGCACGAACCCTCCCACGCCCGCGTTCTCTTGTGTGTCACGGTAAAACTGGTAACGGGCGGTGAGCGCATTGTTGGGGGTAACCTGGTAGTCGATACGCGGACCGATGTTGGTGCGGGTGCGCGGGTTGGGAACGCTCTCGCTCAGTTGAATCTGCTGAAAGTTCGAATCCAGCGCAGGCGTATTTACCACTGCAATCTCGTCAATGTTGCGCCGCTGCACGCTGAGGAAGAATGAGGCCTTCTTGTTGATCGGCCCTCCAATGCTCCCCCTGTAGGTCACCGAGTCGTATGGCTGCGTCTGATCCGCGGCGAGAAACGGATTGCGCGTGTTCATTCCCGAACTGTTTCCCTCAACCGCGAACTGGCCATGAAACTTGTCCGTGCCCGGCTTGGTGAAGATTTCGATTCGTCCGTAGCCCAGCTTGTCATATTCGGCCGAAAACGGATTCTGATTGATGCGAATCTCGCGGATCGATTCTTTCGGCGGAAGCTGTCCTCCGGTAAATCCATCGATGTAAATCTGCCCGCCGTTGGGACCAGCCGAAGGTCCGGCCAGCGCTTCCAGGTCGGATTGCAATTCATCGGGATCGTCGGGGAGCGCTTCCAGATCTTTGCCGCTAAGCACGATCGCGCTGGCATTGCTGGCGGGGTTGACGTCGACTTGAGAAGTGTCTTCCTGGACGTTGACTTTTTCCTTCGGCACGTTGATGTCGAGCGAAATGTTGCATTGCGCGACCTGGCCCGCCGTTACGGCCACGTCGGTCTGCACAAAAACGGCGAACCCCTGAGCGTTTGCCGTGACCGTGTACTTGCCTGGCGCCAGGTTTCCGATTTCGTAACCGCCGGTGCGGCTGGTCGTTGCCGAATGCGTCTGTCCCCCGGATCCCAGGATCGCGACCGTGGCGTTCGGAACCACCGCTCCCGAGGGATCCGTCACTTGCCCGCGCAAGTTTCCG
>JBGPFV010000032.1:0-13367 GCA_041483535.1 Terriglobia bacterium
GCTTCTAGATCGGAATCGCTCCCTTAAACAGCCAGATCAAATCAATAATCAAAATAATCACCACCATCAGCTCCAGCACAAACGCCCGGCTCTGGTGGAATTGGTCGACCATGAAGCGGTAGAGTTCTTCGGCGGTGTGGACTTTCTGGTTGACCAGGTTCTTGTAATCGCTAACGCCGATCTTCGACGCCGCTACTTTGTAAAGGCGCGCGGAGAACATGTCGCTCAGAAACTTGATGGCGTTGTCGGCGCGCTCGGTCAGTTCCTCCACATCGAGCAGGACGGTGTGCAAACGGCTGGCGCGTTTGGCGGTGCGCCAGCGGGCCCAGATGCCGGTCGAGCCGTGGTCCATGAATTCGTAAACGCTCTGCAGTTCGCGCGTCAGCAGTTCGTCGTAGTGGCGGAATTCGAGCAGCTGCGAGTTGGCGTATTCCAGCAGTTGGATGACGGTCTCCGCACCCGCCGTGGAATCGTAGAGAAACGCTCCGTTCCAACTGATCACGGCCAGGTCGTTCGGATAGTACGAAATCTTCGACTGCATGATTTCCTGCTGCTCGCCGTCGGACAGCGGACAGTTTTCGCCGCGGACAATTTGGGCGATGCGTCCTCCCTGGGTCGAGAGTAGTTCAGCCGCCGATGGATTGCCGGCGATGTCCCGCACGTGGAAGACGAAATAGTCTTCATGCAGCCAGGTCTCGTAAAGCTTGACCAGCGCGGGCCGAGCGCGTTCGATTT
Organism: Terriglobia bacterium; assembly: GCA_041483535.1. GTDB lineage: Bacteria > Acidobacteriota > Terriglobia > Terriglobales > Acidobacteriaceae > Acidiflorens. The sequence goes on from JBGPFV010000032.1 coordinate 736, forward strand.
TCTGTTTGACGATCTTCTGCGCGAAGCTGGTGAAATCGGTGTCCCAAACCCAGCGGCTCGCCAACCGGACCAGCGTGTCCCAGTCGCCGGAAAAGGGTAGCTCGAAGACCACGCTCAGCACGCCGTAATCGTAGTACTTGATCTGGACATCGAGCCGTTCCCCGCTTTCCAGCACCAGCGGCTCGACCGGTTCGACGACCGGAGGACGCTGGAAGCGTACATATCCCGGAGCAGGGTGCTTGAAGCTGGCATCCTGTCGCCGGGCTCCAAAGATGTCGCGCAGGGCGTCGAGTTTGATCTCCTCGCAAACGTCGAATTGGATCAAAACCAGCACCGAACCTTGCAGCGCTTTGCTCTGGGCGATGGCCGCCGACTGCACGGGCGTTGGGGCCACGAGGGCGGGATTTGCGGTTTCCATAAGATTTCAGCTTTCTTCCAGCTTTAGGCGCACGCGGCGCGGTCCGAGGTACCTCGGGGACCGAAAGCCGCCACAGGGTGCTGTCCACACCTATTGTCCCAGAAAGCGGCCAGGATGGGCAGTGGGCAGATAAGCCTATATTTATCAATAGATTGTGTGGGGACGACCAAATTGTGTGGGGACGGGCGCCCTCGCCCGTCCACGCCCAGCGCCGCTCGGCAATGCTGCCAGCGCAACCCCAACTCAGCGCTTTTTTGCCAGCGCCAACAAAAGAGCCGCGCCTGCAGCGATCCCAGCCACCGCCAGTCCGGCGCGCTTCATGGATTTTTCGATGGCGGCCCGGTGCGGCCGCACCCATGCGTCTTCCGGATAGTGTTGTGGCGCGGGGTCGAACATCGGGAACCCTTCGGGCGTTTCGGTCGCCTCGCGGATGGCCATCTGCAGAACTTCGGCGAGGTGCAGCGCGTGGCGGTCGGTCTCCTGGGCAATCTGCTCGCGGCAACTAAAACCGTCGGCGACGATGAGCCAGTCGGTCGGAGCCTGGCGGACAGCGGGTAACAGTTCGAGTTCCCCGATACCTTTCGAGATCTCGTATTTTTCTTTCTCGAAGCCGAACGCCCCGGCCATGCCGCAGCATCCTGGAGCGGGCGCCGTGAAGTCAATCCCCATGCGGTCGAGGACCGACTCTTCGGCGGTCATCTTCATGATGGCCTTGTGATGGCAATGCCCGTGGATGAGAGCTTTGCGAGCCAGTGTGGGAAGCGGGAAATCTTTTGCGTGCCGTTCAAGAAATTCGCTAAGCAGGAAGACTTGCTTGGAGAGAGCGTGCGCCCGTTCGTCTTTGGGGAAAAGGTTCGTGAGTTCGTCGCGGAAGACGGAGGCGCAGCTCGGTTCGAGAACGACGATAGGCGTCGCGGCTTCGATTTCCGGGAGAAGTTCGTCCATGATCTGGAGGAGCAGGCTCTTGGCGCGGTCGAGCATGCCGATGTCGTAGAGCGGGCGGCCGCAGCACAAGTGGGCGCGCGGGACGAGGACATCAAACCCGGCGGCTTCGAGAACTTCGGCAGCGGCCTTGGCGGTCGCGGGAAGAAAGTGGTTATTGAAAGTGTCGGCCCAGAGGAGCACGGGGTTCGCGAGTTGCCGGTGGAGCGGGTGAGACGCCCGCTCGACAGCCGGCGAGACGCCGGCGCTACGTCTTTTTTCCCACCACTGCTGGAAGGTTTCCGGCGCCAACGCCGGAATGCGGCGCTGGGCGGGGATTCTGGCGGCGAGTTTGGCAAGGTCGCGCAGGCCGGGCAGTTGCGTTGTGAGATTTACCAGTCCCGGCACCTGCGACGCCGCTCTAAGCCACAGGTCAATGTTCGAAAAGGCCAGAGTGTTCAGCGGACGACGATTCGTCTCGTAGTAGTGCGACAGAAATTCGGCTTTGTAGGTCGCGACATCGACGCCGACGGGGCAATCGCTTTTGCAGCCTTTGCAAGCCAGGCAGAGGTCGAGCGATTCCTTCACGGATTGGTTCTGCCAGCCGTCTTTGATGACCTCGCCTTTGGTCATCTCCCACAGCAGGTGGGCGCGCCCGCGGGTGGAGTGCTCTTCATCGCGCGTGACTCGGAAGCTGGGACACATGACCCCGCCTGAATCATGGCGGCACTTGCCCACTCCAACGCAGCGCATGGTAGCGGCGGCCAAACTACCGTGGTCGTCGGGAAATTTGAAATGCGTCTCGGGCTGCCAGGGGTCATAGCCCGCTCCGAGCCGCAGATTTTCGTCTAGACGATAAGGCTCGATGAGCTTGCCCGGGTTCATCTTCCAATCGGGATCCCAGAGCGATTTGAACTCGCGGAAGGCCTGCATCAGTTCCGGGCCAAACATTTTGGGCAGAAGTTCGCCGCGGGATTGGCCGTCTCCATGTTCGCCGGAGAGCGAGCCGCCGTAGCCGACAACGAGGTCGGCGGCTTCTTCCATGAACTGGCGGAATTTGCGCACGCCCTCGCTGGATTCGAGATCGTAGTCCATGCGCGTATGCACGCAGGCGTGGCCGAAGTGTCCATAGAACGATCCATCGTAGTGATGGTCTTGCATTAGCCTGCGCAGGTCGCGCAGGTAGGCGCCGAGTTTGTCGGGGCCCACGGCGGAATCCTCGAAGCCTTCCCAGCGCAAGGGCTCGCCGGGGACATGCGCGGTCACCCCCAGGCTCGACTCGCGAACATCCCAGATGCGGCGGGCCTGGCGTGGATCGACGAAGAGACGCAGGTTGGGCGGGGCAGTGGAGCGATCGAGAACTTCCATCAGGTGTCGTGCCTGGGCTTCGGCTTCGTCGGCCGTGTCTGCGCCGAATTCGACCATCAACCAGCCCGCTCCTTCGGGCAGCAGCGCAAGGCCATCGAGGTTCACGCCTTTGCGGCGGCTGGCGTTGACCATGATGTCGTCAAAACCTTCGAGGCCGATGGGGTGGTGCTCCATGATTTGCGGAACGTGATCGGCGCAGATGTAAACATCGGGCCATCCGATGACGAGCAGCACTCGCGCCGGCGGACTCTCGACGAGTCGGCAGGTGGCTTCGAGAATCGTGACGCAAGTGCCTTCGGAGCCGACCAGCGCACGCGCCACGTGAAAACCGTTTTCGGGGAGCAGGTGGTTGAGGTTGTATCCGGAAACACGGCGCGGAATGTTCGGAAACTGCCGCCGCACTTGCTCGCCGTAGCGGTCGGCGAGGCGCTTGAGCCCGGTGTAGATTTCGGCGCGGCGTCCACCTTCACCAATGAAGCGGTCGTAGTCCTCTGCACCGGTCGCGCCGACGTGCAGGCGCTGGCCACCGTAGGTGAGGACTTCGAGCGACTCGATGTTGTCGTCCGTCTTGCCGGCCATGATCGAGTGCACGCCGCAGGAGTTGTTACCGATCATGCCTCCGAGGGTGCAGCGGTCATGGGTCGCGGGATCGGGAGCGAAGGTGAGGTGGTGTTTCTCGGCGGCGGCGCGAAGATTATCGAGGACGACGCCGGGCTCCACGCGCGCGGTGCGGCGCGCGGGATCGATTTCGAGGATGCCCGCCATGTATTTCGAAAAGTCGAGGATGACGGCGGCATTACAGCATTGTCCGGCGAGCGAGGTGCCTCCGCCGCGGGCGAGCAGCGGAGCGCCGTGGTCGCGGCAGAGCCCAACGGTGGCGAGAACATCTTCTTTGTCGCGAGGGACTACGACGCCGATGGGGACCTGGCGGTAGTTGGAGCCGTCGGTTGCGTAGAGAGCGCGGCTGCCCGAGTCGAAGCGGACCTCTCCGCGAAGATGGCGGCGGAGAGCGGCTTCAAGCGCAGAGGCGTCAAGTTGCCCAGCCGGGGCCGGAGGTGGGGCGATGTCTTGCGGCATAGAGTACAGACCATCTTGGAGGATGCGAGCGTTGGGCGCAAGGGCATTACCAGAGGAGCAACAAGCCAGCAGCAGGTTCATCCTGAAGAGGATGGCGCAGATCATCGCCTCTAAAGGTTTCAGGGAGGCCTTCGCTCGCTTGAGTTTCTGCGGTTGCAATTTGTATTTGGGTCTTGACTTCCGCGGTGGATTCGGAGTACCAATGATGTTCTTTGGGGATCGTGGGGTTCGGGGAGAAATCTCCGGGGATACAGGTACTGCCTTCTGCCGATGGCTGCCAGCGTGATCAGGAAAGCTAAACCAGAGTGGGGTTCATGTCCGAAAAACTTGCGTCCGCCCGCCGGATTTCCGATCTGGCGCGCGATTACGCCGAGCTGACGAAGGCGCGCATCACAACGCTCATCGTGCTCACGGCGTGGTGTGGTTACTTTTTTGGGGCCCACAAGTCGGGCATTTCGTCATGGTCCGCGGGATTATTCCACGCGCTCCTGGGAGTCGCTCTGGTTTCCAGCGGAACCGCCGCCCTGAACGAAGTGCTGGAGTGTGACGTGGATTCTCGGATGCGCCGGACTGCGCAGCGTCCCCTGCCCGCCGGCCGCATGAGCCGACAACAAGCCGCCATAGCCGGACTGGGGCTGACTCTCGGCGGGTCGCTGTATCTCGCAATTTCCGCCAATCCCCTCACGGGTCTCCTGGTCTTTCTCACCGCCTTGGTGTACTTGGCTGCCTACACGCCATTGAAACGAGTGTCCCCAATCTGCACATTCGTGGGCGCGTTCCCCGGCGCTATGCCAGTGGCCTTGGGTTGGACGGCCGTGCGCGGCCGGTTGGAGACGGAAACGCTGATTCTTTTTGCCATCATGTTCGTTTGGCAGTTCCCGCATTTCCTCTCCATCGCATGGCTCTATCGCGAAGATTACGCGCGCGGCGATATTCGCATGCTGCCGGTCGTCGCCTCCGACGGAAAATCAACCGTCTGGCGGATTCTGGCATATTCCGCAGCCTTGATTCCGGTCAGCCTCCTACCCGTTGTGACGGGCATGGCCGGGCGAGTATATCTGGTCGGCGCCGTCTTACTCGGCGCGGCTCTGCTTCGGTTTTCTTGCGGGATGGCTTGGTCTCAGCTCCCGGCAACGGCGCCCGCTTCCAAGCCCAGTGCCCGCCGCCTGCTGCAAGCAACGATCGTTTACCTGCCGCTGCTATTTGCTTTGATGATGGCCAACGCGAGATCCTAAGCACCCTCCCCCGCCGCCGGGTAAAACATCGTGACTCCGATCATGGTTGGCCCGCCCACAGGATAGCGCTCCCCATTCTCCAACGTCACACCCATTTGTGACGTATGTCACATCCCCATGGGTCGAAGGGGAGCAATATCAAGCCGTTCGCTGCCTACATCCCAATACGCTAAAGGGATCCCGATGAGCACAGAATTCTGTACCCACTGCAAACAGTCGCACCCGGGCCGGGCCTGCGATTATGACGACCAGGGCGAATGCGCCGAGACCGTTCCGCAACCGGAAACGCCGACCGCGAACCCCGCCCCGGCGAAGAAGGCCCTCATCCAGCCCCCGCCGGGTATCGACCGCGCTTGAAACCGGCCGGCTTCCCCTTCCGTGACGGACGGTGGTGCCGCCTCCGCCGGTGTGCAAGCAAACCAAACTCCCGCAAGTCCGAAGGAGCGGCTTCCCAAAACCATTTCATGTTGCTGGCGCGGCCGGTTGTTCCGTAGGTGGTTTATTCGCGGACAGAAGTGTCGGGGCGGCACATGTCGCAAGAGAAACTCTTGGATCATCGACTTGATGGGAGTACCATATTCCTGCTAAAAGTGGCTGCGATCTCAGATCGCTTCTCCCGATTTCAAGTTGTGAAAGACACGATCGCCGGAGCCTCATGAAAATCACTGACACCATTGGAACGCTGTTGAAGAACAAGGCCAACAATCGGGTCCTGTCCGTATCGCCCGATCAGTCCGTCTACGAGGCCATTGAGAAGATGGCGGTGGAGAGCATCGGCGCACTGCTCGTGATCTCCCAAAGCAGGTTGGTCGGCATCCTATCCGAGCGCGACTACGCCCGCAAAGTGATCCTCAAGGGGCATTCTTCGAAGGAGACGCTGGTGCGGGAGATCATGACCAGCCCAGTGGTCTTCGTTACTCGCCAAAACACGGTGGACGAATGCATGGCCATTATGACCAACGGCCTCTTTCGTCATCTCCCCGTCGTCGAAAGCGAAGTGGTTGTGGGTGTGGTCTCGATTGGCGACCTCGTCCGCTGGACCATCTCCGGGCAGGCACAAGCCATCCGCGAACTGGAAGGGTACATTACGGGGCGATATCCCGGCTGAGGTAGCCTTCGGCGGCGTTTGCCCCTCGGATGAGCTGTGCAAATTTTTATCTGTTTCCGGCTTCGTTCCGGGATACAATTCAGCCCGTCCCACCCGTAAGTGGGGACGTGGGGGACGGTCCGTTTTTCGCCACAAGTCAGATTCAGCATATTCAGGAGCCTTGCATGGATGCACCGGCCACTGGGACGAAGTCTGGGAATCCACAACCTGTTCGGCACGAGGATCGCAATACGTGGATTTTCACTTGCTACGCAATTTGTGGGATCGTGTTTTTCGGGGTGCTCGCTTATTTCGCTTCGCTGTATTTTGCCCACTGACCTAGGGGCAGCCGTGGTTGTAGTCGGACGCCGGAGGAATCCGCACGGCGGTTGCGCTGTCGCGCCGCCGTCCCGGCGGCTGTCCGGCGGACGCTTCCCTTCGGCCACCCACGGTAACCATCTCGCAGTCACGGTACTAGGACTTCGGAATGAGCTTAGAGAGGGAGAGAATCGTCGTCGAGATTCTGTTCCTGGTCACGCTTCCTGCCGTAGCGAAGGGCCAGCCCCACACCCAAGGTCATGACTCCCAGGGGCGGCGCCACCAGGACTGCGACGGCTTTGCTAATGGCCTTTTGCCCATCTTTGGAAGCTGCCGAGGCCGAGCTGTAGCACATGGCGCAGCCTTGCGCGAACGCCGGCGCGGCCCAGAGCAACAGCAGCGCGACGAGCAGGACGGCGCTTCGCCGCAACGGACGTTCGAGCTTACGTCCGAGCGTACTTTCCACGTCGTTCTTCATCGGTTGTAACCTCTTAGCTTGCACCCAACGTTTCAACGTACCCCCAGGTAGATAATGCGGAACGCATCCGGAAAGAAGACCATCATCATGGCCAGACAAAACACCAGCGAACACATGGTGAGGTACTTCATGCGCGACACCTCGTATTTCATGTGCATGAAATACCCGATGATCAGCGCCGCCTTGACGATCGACAGGCACATCAGGATCGACAGCATGCGCTTGGGCTCCATGTTCTGATAACCCAGGTACACCTCGATCGCGGTCAGGCCCAGAAGTACTCCCCACACCCAGAAAAATGGAGTGAGCCGGTGGTGGCGGTGTTGTTCCGCTACGCGTCCTTCGACTGCCAACTGAACAGCGTCCATAGTTCGCGATTCTCCTAGACGATCATGCTCCTAGACGATCTTAGTGGACATCAGGTAGACCAGGGGGAAGATGAACATCCACACCAGGTCGACAAAGTGCCAGTACAGGCCGGCGACTTCGGTGTCGGCCGCGTCATACACCTTGGGCTTCAACCATAAAATCAGGGAGCACACGAGAGCGGCAATCAGCAACACGTGAGCGGCGTAGTGAAACGGACTGTAAGACGGTGTCGCCAGCCACGCCACCAGCCAGCACGCGAAAAGAATCGGGATGAACTTTCGTCGCAACGCGATGATGCCGAGGTAAACCACTCCCAGGGTGACGTGCAGCATGTGCATTCCCGTCAGCCCAAAAAAGGTTGCGGCGAACTGGGGCACGGTTTTGGATACGTTGACGAATTCGGACGCAACCTCCTGGTGTGGCACTGCGGGGAAGATGGGCAGCCGCAGACCCTCGGAGATGAGATGGCTCCATTCTCTGCCGTGGAGAACGATAAAACCTATCCCGCACGCCATGGTGGCGAGCAGCCAGAGACGCCGTGCGCTCTCGTTCCCACGTGCCGCCGCATTGACCGCCAGGACCATGGTGAGCGAACTGGTCAGCAGGAACGCGGTCATGATGGTGGCATTGACGATGCTCCCGGAGTGGAACGGCGTCGGCCAATTTGGGGTGGAGATGCGTCCATAGCTGTAGGCGTACAACAACGCGCCGAAAGTCAGCGAGTCGGACAGCAGGAACAGCCACATCCCGACCTTCTTTGAATACGTGCCAAATAGCGACGGCTCATAGATCGCCGAGGTATCGCTCGCCGAGGTGTCGATCGCCGCGACGTTATGCGGCAAGGCAGCTTCCGCCATGCGTTCAGTCTCCTTGTCCGACTAGTGTCGTCTGGCTAGCGTGCGAACTCGAGCAGAGCCAGAATATAAATCCACAACAGCGCCATGAAATGCCAATACCAGGCAGTGACATCCACCACAATCCGGCGCGATGCCAACGGCCGGTTCAACACGACGGCCGCTCCCGCCGCCAGCAGAGCGATGATTCCTCCGAGCAGATGCACGGCGTGCGCGCCGGTGAGCAGATACACGAAGGAACTGCCGGGGCCGGTGGCGACGTAGAACCCTCGCGTTGCCAGATCGTTCCAAGCCAGCCACTGTCCGGCCAGGAAACACAGTCCAAGCACAACGGTCAGCGCCAGCCAGGGAAATGTCCGTTCCTTGCCCAGGGATACTCCTGGAATGGATTGCACGGGTTCGAGAGCGGCTTGCCGCGCCAGTTGTCGCCGCGCGCATTCGATGGTAACGCTGCTCAATAGCAATACACACGTATTGACCAGAAACAGCAGTGTGGGCAGGGGAACGGGCATCCAGTCGTGCACCACGGTGTTGGTGTGCGGGTCGAAGGTTGGCAGTCCCTGACGCACAATGTAGGCGCTGGTGAAAGCGACGAACAACATTCCGATCGGCGTCAGGGCTACCACCAATCCGAGGCGCGCGCGGCGCAAACGTGCTCCGTAGTCAGGCGAGCCGGGGTCGGGACGCCCATCGTCTCCGCCACCGACCACTGGCGGCAAATCCGCGCGCTTTCCCCGGGAGGTTGTGGGGTGCTGCGCCGGAATCGTAGGAGTGAAGCTCGCCATACTCGCTCTAATAATCTCCCTACTTACTCTTTAATTAGCGTGCCGCAATTAGTGTGCGGCCACGGTTGCCGGGTCAGTTTGCATCACGTAGTCGCGCGGCGCTCCGGGCACGCTGTACTCGTACGGGCCGTGATTGACTACGGGCGTACGTCCCCCAAAATTGTCGTGTGGAGGAGGAGTGGCAGTGGTCCACTCCAGCGTGGTTGCCTCCCATGGGTTATCGCTGGCTTTCGGTCCCTTGAACATGCTCCAGAACAGATTGAAGAGGAAGATCAGCTGAGCGGCGACGGTGATGATCGCCGCATACGTCATAAACGTGTTCAGACGCATCAGGGGATGCAGATAGGCGAGCTCGGTCAGCTGAGAATAGCGTCGAGGCTGGCCGGCCAAGCCCAGATAGTGCATCGGCATGAAGACGCAATAGGTGCCGATCAGCGTAAGGAAGAAATGGACTCGCGCCATCTTCTCGTTCATCATCCGGCCAAACATCTTGGGGAACCAATAGTAGGTTGCGGCAAAGATACCGAAAATGGCGGCCACACCCATGATCAGGTGAAAATGGGCAGGGACGAAGGCGGTGTCGTGCAAGGGGATATCCAGCGCCGGCTGAGCCAGAAACGGGCCGCTCAATCCGCCGGAAACAAACAACGACACAAAGCCGATGGCAAACAGCATCGGCGAATGGAATCGAATGCGTCCCTTATGTAGGGTGCCAAGCCAGTTAAAGGTCTTGATGGCGGATGGTACCCCGATCGCCATGGTCATGATCGAAAAGGCAAAAGCCGAGTACGGACTCATGCCACTCATGAACATGTGATGTCCCCACACCATAAACCCGAGCAGGCCGATCGACAGCATGGCATACACCATCGCTTTGTAACCGAAGATCGGCTTGCGGGAAAACGTCGAAAGTATCTGCGAGGCCACGCCCATTCCAGGAAGGATCGCGATGTAGACCTCGGGATGACCGAAGAACCAGAAAAGGTGTTGCCACAGCAGCGGCGAACCGCCTTTGTGTCCGGTGAGCTGACCGTTAATGGTACCCAGCGGCACAAAGAAGCTGGTACCCATGTTGCGGTCCATGAGCAGAAGAATGCCCGCCGAGAGCAGAACGCCAAAGGCCAGCAAACCCAGGATGGCGGTGATGAACCACGACCAGCAGGTCAGGGGCATACGCATCATGCTCATGCCCTTGGCGCGCATGTCGAGCGTAGTGGTAATGAAGTTGAGAGCACCCATCAGCGACGCGATGCAGAAAAGCGCGATGCTGATGATCCAGAGGTCCGCGCCCAGACCCTCACCCGGCCCAGACGATTGCAGCGCACTCATAGGCGCATACCCGGTCCAGCCGTGAAGAGGCGCTCCCCCCACTACAAAAAAAGCTGCCAGCATCACGATATAGGCAACGAAGGTTGTCCAGAACGAGAGCATGTTCAGGACGGGGAAGGCCATATCGGGCGCGCCGATTTGTATGGGCAGGAAATAGTTGCCGAAGCCACCCTGGGGCGCGGTCGTCAGCACGAAAAACACCATGATGGTGCCGTGCATGGTGACCAGGCTGAGATAGGCTTCGGGTTTGATCTCACCCACCAACGGCAGTATCGCCGTCGGCCAGATGAGATGGATCCTCATCAGCAGGGAGAGAAACATGCCGACGAAAACCGCGGTGAGCGCGAGAAAGTAATACTGCAGGCCAATCACCTTGTGGTCAAGACTGAAAACCCATTTGCGGATGAAGCCTTGAGGGGCCGAATGTTGGTGGGATTCCTGGGCAACCATTTATTGTTTCTCCGCCTCCCGAGCTGCCAGCCACTTGTCAAACTCGTCCTGGCTGACGACCTTCAGTATGCCGTGCATCTTGTAGTGACCGAGCCCGCACAGTTCCGCACAAGCGATTTCGAAGCTACCAGTTTCAGTTGGAGTGAAGTGCATATGGATCGCCAGGCCGGGCACGGCGTCTTGCTTGAAGCGCATGGCAGGAACAAAAAAACTGTGGATCACGTCGTGGGCGCGCAAAATGACTTCCACCTCACGGCCCACGGGCACTTCCATAATGCCGGTCACAACGTCGTCCTTCGACGCAGGATCCGCCGGGTCCAGGCCCAAGGCCGCCTCGCCCCCTGCGGACGGGTCTTCCAACTCCGGCCTGGCGATTCCAAACTTGCCGTCGGGACCGGGATAGCGGAAATACCAGGCGAACTGCATGCCAGTGACCTCGACCCGCGTAGCCGAGTCCACCGCCGGGCGAAAGCGTTCCGCCGCCCAGATGGGACTCCCGGCCAAGTTCAGCCCGACGAAAAGGATCGCGGTGAGAGTGGTCCAGATGATTTCCAGCTTGAGGTTGCCGTGGGAATAGTCGGCGCGGGTAGCGGAAGCCTCGCCGCGATATCTCCAGACGAACAATCCCAACCCCAACTGGGCGGCCACGAAGATAATGCCCATGAGGACGAACGTCACGGCGAACTGATGGTCGATGGCGGCGGTGGCAGTGGAGAACCCCGCCGGCAACCACCAGGTTTTCGCAACGAAGAAGTACGTGCTGGCCAAGGTAATCAGCCAGATGACACAGAGAAGAAGCAACCCCATGTACCCAGACCCCCGCCCCACTCGAATCAATCGGGCTTCCCCACGCGTTAGAGCATCGCCGCAGCGATGCGATAGCCCGAGAACGGACCGAAGTGTATCACAGCTCGATGTGATCTGCGCAAGGGAGTTCGAGCTCCGCTAGTGGCGCAGGTTGCGCTTGTCCGGAAGTTTTCTTTGCGTCCTTAGCGAAGTCCTTGGCCCGCAAAGAAAGTCCGCAAAGTCCGCTAAGCAAGAGCTCCGTTCTGCTGCGAACTGCCGATCGATTCCGTTGGTGTGGCGCAATCGCCGGGCGGTGGCGCATTGACGAGCGCGGCGGTTCTTGAGTAATATCAGGCCCACTTCGGTGGGGATCGACGGAATGCTGGGGATTTCGAAACATGTTGGTGTAGTCCTGTTCCAACTCGGCGGGCCCGATTCGCTGGCCGCGGTCGAACCCTTCCTTTACAATCTTTTCTGCGATCCAGACATCATTGACTTCCCGTTTTCCCGGCTTGGCAGGCGCGCGCTGGCGAAGCTGATCTCAAGCACACGCGCGAAAAAAGCAGCCCAGCACTACGCGGCCCTCGGTGGGTGTTCTCCCATTCGCCGGTTCACCGAGCAGCAGGCCGGTGCCCTGGAAGCACGTCTGATGGGCGACGGTGTCGACGCCCGTTGTGTGGTGGCGATGCGCTACTGGCATCCTTTCACCGCCGAGGCGATCGCTCAACTTCAGGACGCGGAAGTGGAGCAAGTTGTGTTGTTACCTCTTTACCCGCAATACTCGAAGACGACGACCGGCAGCAGCCTGAACGAGTGGCGACGGCGGTGGAAGGGGGCAGTCCCGACTTCCTGTGTCGCGACTTTTTATCGTAATCCGCTATACATCGCGGCCGTAGTGGAGAAGATTGATGAGGCGCTTGCCCGTTTCCCCCATCCGCCGGCGGTGCAGCTCGTCTTCAGCGCGCATGGTGTGCCGGTGTCGGTGATTGAAAAGGGTGACCCCTACCAGCGGCAAATCGAAGAAACCGTGGGTTTGGTAATGGAGCAAGGAGGATGGTCGAACGATCGTCGCCTGTGCTATCAGAGCAAGGTGGGCGCCAGCCGATGGCTGGAGCCTTCGTTGCGCCAGACGCTGCGGCAAGCGGCCTCGGAGAAGC
>JBGPFV010000033.1:0-12976 GCA_041483535.1 Terriglobia bacterium
AGGACGTTCTCGCGGCCCAGGACCGTTGGGGCCTGCTGCTGATTTTTCAGGCGATGGACGCGGCCGGGAAAGACGGAACCATCAAGCACGTCATGTCGGGCGTGAATCCGCAGGGCGTGCAAGTGTCGTCATTCAAGGCGCCGTCGGCGGAAGAACTGAACCACGACTATCTTTGGCGCACCATGAAGGCCATGCCGGAGCGAGGCCACATCGGCATTTTCAACCGTTCGTATTACGAAGAGGTGCTGGTGGTGCGCGTCCACCCGCAGATTCTGGAAAGCCAGAAACTGCCGAAGGCGCTGGTAACGAAATACGTCTGGCGGGAGCGCTTCGAAGATATCAATAACTTCGAGCGCTACCTTACGCGCAACGGCATTGCCGTGTTGAAGTTCTTTCTCCATGTTTCGAAGAAAGAGCAAAAACGCCGCTTCATGGAGCGGCTCGATACGGCGGATAAGAACTGGAAGTTTTCTTCGTCGGACGTGAAGGAGCGCGAGTGCTGGGATGAATATCAAGAAGCGTACGAGGATATGATCGGGCACACGGCGAGAGAGCATGCGCCCTGGTACGTGGTGCCGGCGGATAACAAGTGGTTCACGCGGCTGGTGGTCTCCCAAGCTGTGGTGGATGCATTGCAGGGCATGAATTTGAAATATCCCAAGGTGAGCGGGGTGGAGCGGGCTGCGCTGGCCGAAGCGCGGCGACAACTTGAGAATGAGTAAGGGGCGGGCTCCCTGCTCCCCACTAGCGGCTGACAGCGAATCCAGAGTCGCCGTGGGCCACGGGCCGCTGCCGAGCTGCGCTCGGCTTGGACGGGCGAGGGCGCCCGTCCCCACACGAGCATGATCATTTCAATACCACGGGCAACACCTGGTCATAGGGTTGAATCGTTACGGTGAGGGACTTGCGCCGATCGAAAGCTTCTTTCGTGACCTTAAAGCTCACGATGATGGTTCCTTTCTGGTGTCCTCCGGCCGGCAGCTTGGTTTCAGGCGAAAGCGGCGGCTCCGAACTTTCTTTCAGGGCGGGGAACCCCTGGTAGTAGCGGTCGAGATCCACGGCCGAAGCGGCGTCGTCGTTGAAGGTATTGCCATCGGCGGTGGTGAGGTGCGCTTTGAGGGTCTTAATCCAAAGCGGCTTGTCGGCAGTATTCCGCAGCGTCATGGTGATGGCGGCCAGGATCATGTTCTGTCCGGGTACTTCCGCCGCAGCCACGAAATCGATGGAACCCGCGCCCTGCGGTTTTGGTCGTCCCTTAAAAGCGAAGAGTGCGACGACGATGGCGACGGCGGCGAGGCAGATCAGGACAATGCGGGCGGGCGGAAGGTTGCGCTTGGCGGTTCCGAATTCGTCGCCGATGTGAAATTCGGTGATCGGCTCGGTGATCGGCTTGGGCGAGGTTGGGGGCGTCGGCGGAGGAGGCACTGGTTGATCGGACATGGGGTGATTGTAGATGGGAGGGCTGTATGAGTGCCGTCCCCTCTCCGCATAGCGTATTTCTATTCCGTGGCAGCCGACATAATACCGGCTATTTGAGCGTCTTGCCCGCTACCCTTATAATCCCAAGATCGCTGTTGAGCGCAATCACTACCTATGCTCGTCATTCCCGCAAATGAAGTCGTGCCCGGATGAAGGTTCGCGCCGGGATGGAAGTATCGATGCAGTCCGACCTGGGCTGCCAGCGCACCAATAACGAGGATTCGTTCGGCTACTGGGAGCCGGAGGATGACCGGCAGTTCCAGCGCAAGGGACGGCTGGCGGTGGTGGCGGACGGCATGGGCGGCTACGAAGGCGGCCAGGAAGCGAGCCGGCTGGCGGTGGAAACGCTGGTGGCCATGTATCGCGACTTTGGCGGCGACGACCCGCAGCAGGCGCTGATCGAGGCTTTGCAGTTGGCCCACCAGCAGGTGCGACAGTACAGCTTTACTCATCCGGAACTGCGGGGCATGGGAACCACCTGCACGGCGGCGGCGATCGTCAGGGGTGCGGAGAAGGGTGCGGAGGGGGGTGCGGAGTACGACGCACTCTATTACGTGCATGTGGGCGACACGCGGCTCTACCTGATCCGCGACGGCCAGATTCGGCGGGTAACGCGCGACCACTCCTATGTGGGACGGCTGGTGGAGTCGGGAATCATCAGTCCGGAGGAAGCGGAGAATCATCCGCAGCGGAATATTCTGACCGCAGCTTTAGGCACGAACCCCGACCTCATCATGGACTCGCCCGGGCACCCCGAGCCGCTGCGGACGGAGGATGTGCTGCTGATCTGCAGCGACGGATTGTGGGGGCAGGTGCGCGATCCGGAGATTCTTGAAGCCGTGGACAACAAAAAGGCGGAACAAGCGGGCCGCGAGCTGATCGAGCTGGCTCGGGAACGCGGCGGGCCGGACAACATCACGGTCGAGATTCTGCGCTTACGGTAAGGCGGTTCCGAACGCAGCGTTCGGTACAGGAAGCGCATTCCTCCTTGAAGTGCAAAGCCTTGCACAGAAGCCGACGCTTCACTTTATCTTTCTAGCGGTAACGCTGAAATCAAACGGTCAGAACCGTCGGGACAATGTAATGCTTTGGCCGTGGGCGTGCAGGTTCTATAATGTCTATTAATAAGATAGAGATAGTCTAGAATGAGTCGAGAATGAAAATTTCCCAAAAAGGGTTGTATGCGTTGCAGGCGCTGATGCTGTTGACCCGGCGTTATACGCAGGGTGCGATCCGGATTCGCGATATTGCCTACGAAGAAGATCTGCCGGAGAAGTTCCTGGAACTGATCCTTCTGGAACTTAAGAACGCGCGCATCGTGGAAAGCGTGCGCGGGGCCAAGGGCGGATACCGGTTGCGCCGCGCGCCGTCGACCATTCGGTTGAGCGAAATTATCCGTTTGATTGACGGGCCGCTGGCGCCGTTTGGGGATGCGGATCAGTTGCGGGTTCTGATCGATCGCGATGCCGACCACAGGGCCCTCTACAAAGTGTTCCTGGAAGTGCGGGACGCGGCCGCGAAGATTCTGGAAAATACCACGCTCGCTGACCTGATCAGCCGCGGGCCCGTCGCTTCCCATCCGAAGACTAGCAGCCGGAAGATCAGCCAGCAAAAGACCGGCAAGAAGAAGAAAGCTGAGGCCGACGTGCTGCCCCTGCTGGTGCAAGGCGGAAGGCCATGACTAGGCAAAGGTTGTTTGTTTCCGCCTGTTTGTTTTTGTTACTGGGTGCAGGGGCCGGGGCCGAGACCGTCATTCGCGTGGGCGCGTTTCCCAACATCACGCACCCGCAGGCGATGGTGGGCAAGAACAACGGATGGTTCAACAAGGCGATGGGGCCGCAGGTCAAAATTGAGTGGAAGAGCTTTAACGCCGGGCCTTCGGCGATTGAAGCCTTATTTGCCGGGGCGATCGACATGACGTATATCGGCCCGAACCCGGCCATCTCCGGCTATGTTCGCTCCAATGGAGAAGCACTCCGCATTGTGGCGGGTGCGACCAGTGGAGGAGCGGCGCTGGTAGTGCGCAGCGATTCCGGCATTCAGAAGCCGGAAGACTTTCACGGCAAGAAGATCGCTTCCCCGCAGATGGGCAACACGCAGGACGTCGCGCTGCGCGCATGGTTGAAGGCGAACGGCATGAAAACCACGGACAAGGGCGGGGATGTGCAGGTCCTCCCGCTGGCGAATCCTGATCAACTGACGCTGTTCATCAAGAAAGAGTTGGATGGCGCGTGGGCGCCCGAGCCCTGGGCGACGCGCTTGATCAAGGAAGGGAATGGCCGCTTGTTCCTGGACGAGCGGACGCTCTGGCCGAACGGTCAGTTTATTACCGCTCATCTGATCGTCCGAACGCAATTTCTGAAAGAGCACCCCGATCTGGTGAAGAACTGGATCCGCGCGCATGTGGAGTTAACAGATTGGATCAATGGACATTTGCCCGAAGCCAAGAAACTTCTCAATCAGCAGATCGCCAAGGAAACGGGGAAAGCGCTGCCGGAGGCGGTGCTGGAAGAGTCGTTTGGGCGCATGACGGCGACCTATGACCCGCTGCGCGGTCCGCTGATGAATGCCGCCAAGTCCGCATTTGACGCGGGTTTTCTCGGACGCCAGATGCCGGATCTGTCGAGTCTGTACGATCTTTCGCTCCTGAACCAGGTGTTAACGGAAAAGGGGAAGAAGGCAATCCAATGAGCACGAGTATTCACAATGCGTATTCTTCGACGATCCCCGTTGGTCCTCGTACCGGAGTGCGCGCAAATGCGTTTCACGGGACAGCGGCTTCTTCCCTAAGCACCTTGCCGGGGCACCCGATCGCCGAGGTGGTAGTCCCAAAAGTCGCGCTGGATGCAATCTCGCTGAGCTACAAGACGACTTCTGGGGAGCGTTTGCTGGCGCTCGACAACATCAACCTGGAAGTGAAACCAGGAGAGTTTCTCTGCATCGTTGGTCCTTCGGGATGCGGCAAGTCGACGCTGTTGCATTTGATCGCGGGTCTGCAGCCGCAAACCTCGGGAAAGATTCTGGTGGATGGCACGCCAGTGAGTGGGCCGGGAACGGATCGCATCCTGATCTTTCAGGAACTCGGCCTGTTTCCCTGGCTGACGGTGGGCGGCAACGTCGAGTTCGGACTGAAGATGAAGGACCTAAGCAAAGCCGAGCGCGAGGAGACGGTGCAGTACTATTTGCGTCTTGTCCATCTTTTGAAGTTCAGGGACAGCTACATCCATCAACTCTCGGGCGGCATGCGGCAACGAGTGGCATTGGCACGCGCACTGGCCACCGAGCCCGACGTGCTGCTGATGGACGAGCCGTTTGCGGCGCTGGACGCCCAGACTCGAGACCTGCTGCACGACGAACTGGAACGCATCTGGTCTGAAACCGGCTGCACCATCATTTTCGTGACGCACAATGTGCGCGAAGCGGCCAGGTTGGGCGATCGCGTGGTGCTGCTGACATTTCGTCCCGGGCGGGTAAAGCAGGAATTTTCCGTGAACCTTTCGCGGCCCCGTCAAATGGAACAACCCGATGTCGCGCGCACGGCGCGGGAGATTTTGACCTGCCTGCGCGACGAGATCAACAAGTCCCTGGAAGAGGAGTACGCCGATGAAAAAGCTCGCTAAGCAGATCATCTTCTATTCCGTTCTTCTCGGCGTCTGGGCCCTGTTGGCGAAACTGCGCGTCTGGCCGCCGTATCTTTTTCCTCCGCCGTGGGGAGTGGGGCACGCTTTGTGGGACGGCTTTGCCGACCACAGCTTCTGGATTGGCATCGCTGTGACCATGAAGCGTATGCTCATCGGCTACAGCTTGTCGGTTGTGCTCGGAATGATTCTTGGTTTAGCCGTGTCGAGCAACAAGTTCCTCGAACAAACTCTGGGCGGTTTGCTGGTGAGTCTGCAATCGCTGCCGAGCATTTGCTGGATTCCGCTGGCCGTTCTCTGGTTTGGACTAACGGAAAAAGCGATTCTGTTTGTGGTGCTGATGGGCTCGCTGCTCTCGGTGACCATTGCGATGGAGGACGGTCGCAAGCAGATGCCTAAGATCTATGGCATGGCGGGGCGCAACCTGGGAGCGAGCGGTTTCCGCCTTTTCTGGTCGGTGCTGTTGCCGGCGAGCTTGCCGTTCATTGTGAATGGGATGAAGCAAGGCTGGGCGTTCGCATGGCGCTCGCTGATTCAGGCCGAAATGATTTTTCTCAGCCTCGGACTGGGCCAGTTGCTGATGATGGGTCGCGACCTGAGCGATATGAGCCAGGTGATGGCGGTGATGATCCTGATCATCATCCTCGGCTACCTGGTGGACGGCCTGATCTTCCGCACCATGGAGCGCCGTCTGCAAGAGAAGTATGGGCTGACGCCGGCGTAGTCCAAAGACCTAAGGCCTGACACCTTCGACCTGACATCCGAGACTTGATTCTCGTAAGATTCTCTGTGCTCGTCTTCTGGATATTGTTCAACCTGTTTGTGGTGGCGATGCTGGCGCTCGACTTGGGCGTGCTGAGTCGCCGCTCCCACCGCGTGGGCTTTCGCGAAGCGCTTGCCTGGTCGGGCGTCTGGATCGCGCTGGCCGCCGGCTTTGCGGTGCTGGTGCTGTTCTGGCACGGGCGGGCTCCGGCGCTGCAGTTCGTGACCGGCTACGTAATCGAGTTGTCGCTCAGCGTCGACAACCTGTTTGTATTTTTGGTCATCTTCCGTTACTTCAAGGTACCCGGCGAGTACCAGCACAAGGTGCTGTTCTGGGGAATTCTGGGAGCGCTGGTGATGCGGGGCGCGTTCATCGTGGCGGGGGTGGGCCTGATCACGCGCTTCCGTTGGATCACTTACGCATTCGGCGCATTGCTCGTCTATTCCGGATTCAAGCTGTTGCGGCAGGGCGAGACGGAAATCCATCCCGAGAAAAATCCAGTTCTTCGTCTGTTCCGGCGCGCTTTTCCGGTGACGAAGGAATATGTGGGGGGGCAGTTCTTTACGCGGAAGAATGGCCTGTATGCGACTCCGCTGCTGGTGGTGCTGGTGGTGGTCGAGACCAGCGACATTCTATTTGCGGTGGATTCGATTCCGGCGGTGCTCGCCATCACGCTGAACGCCTTTATTGTGTATACGTCGAATGTGTTCGCGATTCTCGGACTGCGCTCGATGTACTTTGCGCTGGCGGGCATGATGGACCTGTTTCACTATCTTCACTACGGACTGTCGGTGGTGCTGATTTTTATCGGGATTAAGATGCTGGGGTCGCACTACGTGAATATTCCCACGGAATGGGCGCTGGCGATCGTGCTTCTGGTCCTGGGGGCTTCGATTCTGGCTTCGCTGGTGAATCCGCAGAAGAAACCGGCTGCGGAGGGTTAATGCTTTCGATCCCATCCTGGTGGAGAGCCGGGCATCCCCGGCGGCGGGACGGGCGAGACGCCCGTCGCTCCACCGTCGCACAAAGGTCCATACGCTATGATGAATGTTCATGATTAGCGTTCCCGTTGCCACGCCGTCGCGATCTTATGAAGTGCTCATCGGAAGGGGTCTGCTTGCCCGCGCTGGAGAATGTCTGGGCAAGTTTCTTGAAAACCGCCGCGCGTTTGTGGTTACCGTTCCGCCGGTGCGGCGGCGCTGGGCAAAGGTATTGCTGAAATCGCTGTCGGCTTCGGGAATCGAAGCCGGTCTCCTGGAAATGGCCGATGGCGAGCGCTCAAAACGTCTTACAACATTGGAGAAGCTAGCGGAGAAACTGGTAAAGCAGGGTGCGGATCGCGGGGCAACGCTGATTGCGCTGGGCGGCGGCGTGGCCGGCGACGTGACTGGGTTCCTGGCTTCGATCTACATGCGCGGCGTGGATGTGATCCAGGTGCCGACAACCGTGCTGGCGCAGGTGGACGCGGCGATCGGCGGGAAAACGGGTGTCAATCTGGTCTCGGGAAAGAATCTGCTCGGGACTTTCCACCAACCGCGCGCGGTGCTGGTCGACCCTGCCGTTCTGGAGACGCTGCCTTCGCGTGAATACCGCGCTGGCCTGTACGAGTCGCTGAAGTGCGGCATCATCGGAGATCCGGGCCTGTTCAAGCTTTTTGAAGACCGGCGACGCGAGATTCTGGATCGCGATCCGGTGGTGGTGGAAAAAGTGATCGTCGATTCCGTGCGCTTGAAGGCGTCGGTGGTAAGCGCCGACGAACGTGAAGGCGGCTTGCGGCAAGTGCTCAACCTGGGCCACACGATCGGGCACGCGCTGGAGGCCGAGACTCGCTATACGCAGCTGCTGCACGGAGAAGCGGTAGCGTGGGGCATGATCGCGGCTACGCACATCGCGCTCTCCACGGGCAAATTGGATAGCGTGACGGCGGGACGCATTTCAAACTCGGTTCTTGGCTTTGGCAGACTGCCACGCATGACGTTGCAGACCGCGAGCATCCTGAAGCGATTGCGTTCCGACAAGAAGACGCGGCGGGGCGTGGTGCACTTTATTTTGCCGCGTGAAATTGGCAAGGTTGAGATCACGAGCGACGTGCCGGAAGCAATCGTCCGGTCAGCCGTCGACGAGATTCGGAAACTGGCGCGGAATTAGTATCGTGGCATACGGTGGAGCGACGGGCGTCTCGCCCGTCCAGCAGTATGGCGGCCGGGTGGGGACGCCCGGCTCTCCACCAGCAACATTTATAATGGATCAAGAAATCAATCGGCGGATCGTGGGCGCGGCTCCCGCCGGCGCGCAAGACCGCGAGTCGGCCTCGCGGGCGGTCCGCGAGATGTTCACCTCGATTGCGCCGCGCTACGACCTGCTGAATCACGTTCTTTCGTTCAACATTGACCGGCTGTGGTGGCGGCGCACGGCGCGCAAGTTCGACGCCATTCTGAAGCGTCCCAATGCTCGCGTGCTGGATCTTTGCTGCGGTACCGGAGATATGACGTTCGCGTTACGCTGGCGCGCCGGTTCGGGATCTTCGCAAATACTGGGCGCCGATTTTTCTCACGCCATGCTGCAGCGCGCGGCGGAGAAGGGAAGAGGAACGACGCTGCGCTGGATCGAAGCGGACGCGCTTCGACTGCCATTCCCCGACGGGCATTTCAATTTAGTGACCTCGGCCTTCGGTTTTCGAAACCTGGCCGACTACGACCAGGGATTACGCGAAGTTGCGCGCGTGCTCGCTCCCGGGGGAGAGTGCGGCATTCTGGATTTCGGCGAGCCGGGTGGGTTGATCGGACGGTGCTACCGCGTTTATTTCAAGAAAGTTCTTCCCGCCATTGGGACCATGATTTCGGGAGTGCGCGGTCCGTATGCGTATCTGCCGGCGTCGGTCGAGCGTTTTCCGGCGCCCGATGAGATGCTTGGGCGCATGCGTCTCGCGGGATTTCGCGAGGGTTCCTGGACTCCGTACACGTTTGGCGTGGCGGGGCTGTACCGGGGAGTGAAGGATAGTCAAAATCTTTAACGCCGGGATCGCAGAGTCTCACAGCGAAGATCAAAAGCTGGAACCACAGGGGTCACTGAGGACACAGGGAGTGCAGGTTGTTCCCTGGATTCCTCGGCGTACGTGGCGTCTCGGCGGTGCAATGCTCTTTCAATTCTTCTGGAACGAATCCGCAAAGGCTTCGAAATTGGTTTTCGCAATCACGCGTTCGTAATCGCCGCCGAGAAATGTCTTCAGCCGGTCGGTGTTCATGATGTACTGGCCGGACATGTAGGGGACCGCGTCCGGCGGAATCGCCGAGATGTTCCAGTCCCACAAGAACTGCAGAACGCGGCGCATCGTCCACTGCCCAGGGACTCTCAACAACTTGGCGTGCGCCATTTCAATACACTGTCCGAAGTTCAAAGGATCGCCGCGTCCGGCAACGTTCAGGATGGTCAGGCGCTGCGCTTCGGGTTCGCGCCGCAGTATCCAGGCAATCAGACGGGCCATGTCGTCGACGTGGACGAACTGAATTTTGTTGTCCAGATACTTCTGGCCGAAGGGCAACATGCAGGGCAGGCGTTTCGCCGATTCGCGCATGCGGGCGGCGCGACGCCCCTTCCCATTGGGCGTTCCGCGGAACGCTCCCATCAGGTAATTTTCGACGGTGGCGCCGGCAAAGATGTGGGGACGCAGAATGAAGACGCCGCACCCGCGCAGGGCAGAAGCGCGCTGCTGCACGACCAGATCGCTTTCTTTTTTGTGGATCGCGTAGGGCAGAGTGTGGGCGTTGAGGGGCGAGTCCTCGGTGACGGGAGCGGGCAGGTCGGATCCATAGGCCGATACGCTGCTGGGAAAAATAAACTGCCGAATGGTGGTTCCAGGAGTGCGGTTGGCTTCGGCAATAGCTTCCATCACACGGGCCGTGCCGGCCACGTTGATCCGCCACATCCGGTCAACGTCCAGAACCCCGGTGCGCTGCGGATCGATCACGAACGCCAGGTGCACAACGGACACGGGCTGCAACTCGCGCAGCAGCAGGAGCAACTCACGGGTGGACTCTTCGGTTCCCAGGTCGAGTGGCACAAAGCGGGCGACTGGGGAATGAGTTGGGGGCGTGACATCAACACCCACGATCGTGTAATCGGAGAGTTGCTGCACGAGCCGCTGGCCAAGATTGCCGGAAACGCCGGTGACGAGGATGGTTGGTTTTGCCGTATCCATGGAGTCGGGGTCTTCTTAGTCTGGATCTTCTTAGTCTGGATCATCGGCCTGCTGGGCAGACGGCTTTGCTCCCTTTGGAGGCGCGGGCATGGCTGGATTTCCGCTGGGGCCGAAGTAAGCATCGTTCAGGTCAATATCGCTCTGAAAGCTTTGCATGCTGTCGCGATAGCGTTGGCTCGAAATCAGGCTGCGAATCTCCGGTTTCACAGCATCCAGAGCCAAGGTCTCTTTGCCGACAAGCTTGTAGATGTAGTGAGGGCCGTTGGAGTCGGAGATCACTTCGGAGACTTGGCCGGGTTTCAAATCCATGACCGCACGATGGTTCGCAGGCAACGTGGCGCCGCGCACCTTCTCCAATTTTGTGTTCGGGGCATTTCCCGCCAGTCCAGCCGCGGCGTAAGCCTCCTTTTGCAGCTTGTCGGGGTCCTCGCCCTTAACGGCGCGAGCACGGAGATCCTCCGCGAGCTTCGTCATTGCTTGTTCGGCAGCTTTTTGTTGTGCCGCAGTCGGCGACTGGTTCGCACTGGTCTTTGTACTCGTACCTGCCTTCGCACCGGCCTTTGGCGTCACGACTGAGGGAGGGATTTGCCTGGCGCGGGGAACAAAAATTCGCGCGAACGTAGCTTGCTCGTAGGACGTCGCGTTTTTCTTGTAATAGTTCTCGATCTCGCCATCGGTAATCTTATTGGCATCTTCGCGTAATGCGCCGCTCAATTGCTGGGAAAGAATCTGCATGCGCGCAAAGCGCATCATTTCGTCGTACTTGGGTTCTTTGTCGAGGGCACGTTTTTCGGCTGCGGTCGACATCTTTAACATCCACGAATACCGGGTTGCGAGTTGGCGACGCATGGCGGGAGGCATTCCCGGCTGCAAGGCGTCGACGACCTTTTCAAATTGGGCACGCGTGATTACGGTTTTGCAGGCGTCGCCCTGCTGGGTGGAATCGGCGCAGAGACCTTTCAGAGTAATCACCGGATCGTCGGGCTTACCTTTTATTTCGGAGGCTTTATCGGGCACGGCGGAAGCGCTTGGTTCGGCCTTCGCTCCGGCGGCAGGAGGTGTGGCTGGTTGCGCACCTTGTCCGTAGGCTAAGCCCGCGAGCAGGAGACACGCGAGGTACTGGAAACGCATGAATCAAGGTCCTCCAAGGGAGAAATTGCGACGAATGTCATCGTAGCATGTCCGGCCGGAGACCGGGCGAGGGGGCCAGCAGTAGGGCAAGGGGTTGGCGGCGGACGCATCCACAGCGATAATGACATTTATGCCAGTCATGGGGGCCACGTTCAGTTCCACGTCGATGCGCCGGGAAAAGCGAAACGTTGCCGGGAACTCAGTGCTGGCGGCTCTGGTGATCACCAGCCTGAAAATTGTGGTGGGGATGGCGACTGGCTCGCTGGGAATTTTGTCGGAGGCGGCGCATTCCGGACTGGACCTGATCGCGGCGGTGGTGACGTTGTTTTCGGTTCGGGTTTCCGACAAGCCGGCGGATGCCGATCACCAGTATGGGCACGGCAAGTTCGAGAATTTCTCGGCCTTCATCGAAACCGGCCTGCTGCTGATGACCTGCGTCTGGATCGTCTATGAATCGATCAAGCGGTTGTTCTTTCACAGTGTGGAAATTGAGCCGAGCGGGGCCGCGTTCCTGGTCATGTTGCTGTCGATTGCAATCGATGCCTGGCGTTCCCGCGCACTCGGACGCATGGCGAAGAAGTATGACAGTCAGGCGCTGGAAGCGGACGCGCTGCATTTTTCGACGGACATCTGGTCGAGCGCGGTCGTGATTCTGGGTCTCGCGCTGGTCTGGGTGGGACGCAGCTATCGGGTGGGATGGCTGCGTCAGGCCGACCCGATTGCCGCATTGTTCGTGGCGGGCGTGGTGATATCGGTGAGCTGGAGGTTGGCGCGGAGAACGGCGGATGCGCTGCTTGATGCGGCGCCGGGCGGCGTGCGCAGCCAGATTCTCGACCGGATCGCGACCGTCGATGGGGTGCTGGAAGTGGAGCGCGTCCGGTTCCGGAGAGCTGGGAACCGCTACTTCGCGGACGTTTCGGTGGGGCTGGAGCGCAATTTCACTTTCCAGCGTTCCGAGCAAGTGTCCGATGCGGTGACATCGCGGGTGCGTGAGATTTTACCCGATGCCGACGTGGTGGTGCACCCGGTTCCGCGAGCGCGGCGGACAGAAAATATTTTTGACCGCATCCGCGCCGTGGCGACTCGCTACAACTTCAATGTGCACGACATCAGCGTGCAGGATTTGAATGGGCAGTTGCATGTGGAGCAGCACCTGGAACTCGATGAGCGACTCAGCATGAAGCAGGCGCATGATGAAGTCACCCGGCTGGAAACGGAGATGCGCTTGGAGATTCCGGAAATTGCGACCATCCTTACGCATATTGAAAGTGAGCCGGCGACGATTGAAACGGGAGAGGAGATTGTTCGCGAACCGGAATTGGAACAGCGCCTCAAGGAAATTGTGAAGGAATTTCCCGAGGTCATGGACGTGCACGAATTCCAGTTCAAGAAGGTACGGGAGCGGCTGTATGTTTCCTGCCACTGCACGTTGCCCGATGAGATGCCGCTATCGCGAGTGCACGACGTGCAGACGTCGCTCGAGATCCGCTTCAAACACGACGCGCCGGAATTGTTCCGGGTGCTGATTCATCCCGAGCCGGTGACGGATAACCGGCGGTAGCGTTTCTTCCGCTCGTAGAGACGGGGCTTGCCCCGTCTCCGCCGCGGGAGACGCGGCAAGCCGCGTCTCTACAGACGATTTGTGAGATTGCGACGAGATCACGAAGGGACACAATGATTGAAGCTTCGGTGAACTGGACAGACAAAGAACGATACGTAGGCTCGGCAACTTCAGGGCACTCGATCGTGATGGATACGGCGGCCTAG
>JBGPFV010000034.1:0-12837 GCA_041483535.1 Terriglobia bacterium
ATGCCGATGGCTCGGACATCCACCGGATCGTCAGCGGGTGTCCGGATATTGGCTGCATTACTCCAAGTTGGGGGCCGAAACCGTAGGAGGGAACTCAGCAGCCGACGGGGCTTTCGCTATCACATCCCCGGCCTGCAATCGCCGACCAGATAGTTCGGCGAAGTAGCACCAGAAAGCTAAGAAGAACATGAACTCCAATACCTGGACGCGCATCACCACTCTTGCTTTGTTCGCCACGCTGGCCTTCCCGCTTTGTCTCGCGACGCAGGAACCGCTGGCGTCGTCGACAAATCCGGTTCCGTTCATCAACCACCCGTTGGCCCCCGATGCCATTGCGCCTGGAGGAAATGGATTCACGATTACCGTGAATGGTACAGGCTTTGTTTCGGGCTCGCTGGTCAAGTGGAACGGCAGCGCGCTCACGACCACGTTCGTCAACGGCTCACAGCTGAAAGCCAGCGTGCCAGCCTCGGACATCGCCACGGCAAGAACGGCATCGGTGACGGTTTTAAACCCCAGTCCAGGTGGCGGAACGTCCAACCCGGTGTTCTTTGAAATCACAACACCCACATCTGCGATCTTGCTCAACATATCAAAGTACGGAACGGGGTCGGGTTCTCAATCGGTCGCGGTAGGGGATTTCAACGGTGATGGAATGCTAGATTTGGCGGTGGCGAACCTTTACAGCAACACGGTGAGCGTACTTTTGGGCAAGGGCGACGGCACTTTCAAGCCAAAAGTTGACTACCCGACAGGATTGAATCCCGCTTCGGTGGCAGTTGGAGATTTCAACGGCGATGGCAGGGTTGACCTCGTCGTGGCGACGGCGGGCGGTCCCACAGTAAGCATACTTTTGGGCAAGGGTGATGGCACGTTCCAGCCGTACGTTGAGTACGGGACAGGAAGTGGTCCCCTCTTTGTAGCGACAGGCGACTTCAACGGGGACGGCAAGTTGGACCTGGTGTCGGCGACCAATAATTCCAACCTAAGCGGCACCGTAAGTGTGCTTCTGGGGAATGGCGATGGGACCTTCCAGGCACACGTGGACTACGGGGCAGGCACGGGGCCCTACTCTGTGGCCGTGGGGGACTTCAATGGGGATGACAAGCTGGACCTGGCCGTAGCGAACTACGTCGACGGCACGGTTAGCGTGCTCTTGGGCAACGGCGACGGTACCTTCCAGGCGCAAGTGGACTACACCACCGGGGTTCAACCGATCTCTGTGACGGCGGGAGACTTCAACGGAGACGGCAAGTTGGACCTGGCGGTGGCTAGTTTCGCCGGCGACACCGTGGGCGTGTTCCTAGGCAACGGCAATGGCACCTTCCAGGCGCGCGTCGACTACGCTGCTGGGAGCGTTCCTTACTCCGTGGTGGTCGCGGATTTCAACGGCGATGACAAGTTGGATTTGGCTGTGGCCAATGACCTCTCTAAGACGGTGAGCGTGCTCTTGGGTAATGGAGACGGCACGTTCCGAGCGCGCGCGAACTACGGAGCAGGAAGTAACCCCCAGTCGCTCGCGGTCGGGGACTTCAACCGGGACGGTAGGATCGACCTGGCCGTGGCTAACTATTCATTTTCAGGCAACGCCACGGTATCCGTCCTGTTGCAAAGTACGACCGTCACTCTCCAGCCGGCTAGCTCGGGTTTTGGTGCTCTCTTGGTCGGGAGTAGGAGTGTGACGCAGAACGTGACGCTCACCAACACCGGCGTCCTAATGCTCACCATCAGCAGCATCGCGACCAAGGGAACGAACGCCACCGATTTTGCGGAGACGAACAACTGCGGCTCGAGCCTTGCTCCAGGGAAAAGCTGCACCATCGGCGTGGACTTTGCGCCGACTCATGTGGGTCCGCGAACTGCTGCGCTCAAAATAACCGGCAACGCTGCTGGAAGTCCGCCGTCGGTTCCCCTGAGTGGTATTGGAGTCGAATCAGGGCCGAACGCCACCCTGTCACCCGCCAGGTTGACTTTTGCCACTCAGCTTGTCGGCACAAGCAGCCCGGCTCAGTCCGTGATGCTGAGCAACTACGGTACGACGGCGCTGAGCATCACGGGGATCGTCGCGAGCGGCGACTTCAGCGAATCCAATGCCTGCGGTTCAAGCGTGGCGGCAGGAGCGAGCTGTACCATCAGCGTGACCTTTAAACCAACACAAAGCGGAAGCCGAACCGGGACGTTGTCCATTACGGATAACGCACCGGGCAGCCCCCAGACGGTGAGTCTGACAGGCACGGGCACGGTCGTGGAATTGATTCCAGCGAGCCTGAGTTTTGGCACGGTGCCCATCGGCGAGTTTAGGACCTTGCAAACGAGACTAACTAACGTGGGGAGCACCGCTTTGAGCATCACTAACATCACGCTAACGGGTTCCAGTGAATTCTCCCAGACGCACACCTGCGGCACCACCGTTGGGGCTGGAATGTTGTGCTCTATAAACGTCACTTTTAGGCCGACTGGATCCGGGACGTTTGGCGGCGTTATCTACATTAACGACAATGGCGGTGGCAGCCCGCAGACCGTCTCTCTGAGCGGCAGCGGTGTCGCGGGCCAGTGCCGCCGTGAGGGATGGTCATGCAATCCCCTCCAACACAACTGTTGCGTTGGGTTGCGCTGCACGAATGGAGGAATCGGCTATATTTGCGAGCCCTATTAAGACGGCAGACAAACCGACATGAATCGCTCGCGCTGAGGGCTGCGACTACAGCCTGGTGGATGGGGCCGCGGCGTCACAAGCCCGGCGCCTCGCTACGTTTCCAGCGGAACGCAGCGTACACCTCAATCGCGGCGGACCAATCGGTATCACATGCCCGGCCGGCAATCGCCGAGCAGATAGTTCGGCGAAGTAGCCAGACCCCTGCCGGGGCGGAGTAGTCAGGCGTTCCTGAAGATAATCTTGCCGGGGGCGGACAAGCGCGGCTCAGGACCACAGCCGCCCCTGCTTAACCAATCGCCTCTGCGCCACACCTTTCGAGAGCGTTCCAGCAGAGGAGGGCGCAGGCCAAGGCCAGAAACGCTTCATGGATGTCGGCTCGCTTCTCATAGCGAACGCGCAGGCGACGGAACTGGTTCAGCCAGGCGAAAGTTCGTTCCACCACCCAGCGCCATCGTCCCAGTCCACTGCCATGCTGAGTGTTTCGCTTCGCGAGCCAAGGCACGATGTGCCGGGCACGCAGACCTTGGCGGATTGCCTCCGCATCATAACCTCGGTCCCCCAACACGTAATCAGGACGACGGCGCGGAAATCCTCGCTTCCCTTGTAAGGAGGGGATTGCATCAACCAGAGCGAGTGCTTGCCGCGAGTCGTTACGATTGGCCCCGGTGAGCTGAATTGCCAGCGGAACTCCCCGTCCGCCGCAAATCAGATGACGCTTGCTGCCCAGCTTGGCTCGGTCGGTAGGATTAGGACCTGTTTGAAGCCCCCAAAAACCGCACGAATCGAACAACTGTCCAGTACTGCCCGTGACCAATCAATCCGCCCATAGCGCGCCAGCCAGTCCAGCAAAGAAAAGTGGATCAGTTGCCAGATGCCTGCGTCTTGCCAGTCTCGTAACCGCCGCCAGCAGGTCATTCCAGAACCGCAGTTCATCTCCTGTGGCAGCATCCGCCAAGGAATCCCGCTTCGCAGTACGAACAACACGCCCTTGAGGCAAGCGCGGTCAGATAGGCGTGGCCTTCCACCTTGGGGCGTGGACGCCGGGGTTGGGAGAAGCGGTTCGATCAGATTCCACAAGGCGTCGGGAAGAAGAGGCGTGGCCATGGAAACTCCGTTCGAGTGACAGCGATGTTTCTAAGCTACCACGCACCGTGCAACAGAACAGGTTTTGTTACAGGTTCTAAGGGAAATGGGCCCGAGAAAGATCAGCCGATGAGCGCCGCGGCTCTCGCTCGCCGATATGGATCAATTCTGCGGCGGCGAGGCGGAATTTCTATCCCGCAGCGAGATCACAAACTGCTGAATCTCGCTCCGCTTACGCTCAGCATCTTCTTTTGTTTTCTTAGCCAGTTGAGCGTGGAGTTGAAGTGCTTCTTGAGCTTTCGCTTTTTCGCCGGTTCGCAGATACGCTTGCGCTAGTCGATAGTGCGCCTCTTCGAGGGTCTGATCGAATTGCGGACCAACTTCTTCCGGACTGACTTCGATCGCCTTTTGATACGCCGAAATTGCCCGCGCAAAATCCGCACGCTGCGAATAGAGAATCCCCAGTTGCAGATACGCAGCGCCAAGTTTCGGATCGAGACGCACCGCCTTTTGCAGTAGCGCTTCCACGCGCGCTGAACGTTCCGTGTCACTGTCCACCGAACTCGCCAATTGTTTCCACAGACTGACGGCGTAGTAATAGTTCGCGAGCGCATTGTCCGGCTGCAGCTGCGCGAATCGCCCCAATCTTTCCACCGACCCTTCTAATGCGGTCGTCTCGACAGTTTGCATTCTTCCCAGAAACAAATACGGAGTCGGGTTGTCAGGGTCGAGATCGGATGCGCTCACCAGACGTTCCGCAGCTTCATCGCAGGACCCGCGAGCGTACCAGGCTACGCCGAGTGCAACCAGCATCCGCACCGACTTTGGAAACAGGCGATTGCCTTTTGTGAAGACCTCGGTCGCCGGTTCCAGCGCGCGATGAGTGAGAAGTTCGGTTCCCCAATCGAACAGATACAGTTCGCTGGGATTCAGTTCCGCCGCGCGTTGGTACTCGCGCACCGCCTGCAGTGGGTTGCCTAGGTTCTCCTCAACGTCGCCCAGCCGGTGATGAAGTTCGGGATCTTTGGGATTGCGCGCCACCGCGTCGCGCAGGGAACCTTCTGTTGCGGCCGAGGTCGCTGCACTGGAACTTGCAGCCGGTTCCTTGCTCAACGAGACCGTTGCCTTGGCGAGCGCCTCGGTGGTTCGCAGCACGGTATCGGAGCCGTGTCCCCCTGCACTCGTGGCTTGGGTTACGCCTGCCACCGTGAATTGAGGTTCGTCAAAGAACTCGGGCGCTTGTGCGGCCACTCCTGAGGCTTTCGTGGGGACGAGAGCGAGATCGATCTTCTTCGTTTCTTTCGGAGCGAGGCTCACGGGACCGACGATTGTCCGGTCATATCCGGTCATCTCAGCCCGCAGGGTATAAACGCCCTCTCGAAGCGCCGAAAAGCGATAGGCGCCCGCCGAATCCGCATGCGTGGTCTGGATCTGCGCGGAGGGAGTCTCGGTCCCAGTGGCGGGCTGTAAGAAGACGGTCGCGTTCGCTACCGGCCGTCCACCGGAATCGCGCACATACCCCTGTACCGTCCCCTGCAATGTGGCGTTGGCAGCGGGATCTTGAGACTGTGCAAAGGACCCCGCCACCGCGAAAACGCAGGCGGCAACATAAATTCCAGTTCTTGCGAAGTGGCCGGAGGTCACGCGCATTGGCTCCTAGGGAATGGGCTTTACAAATGGCCCGCCTTCCATGCGATCCTACATCAAGTGAATGAGGTGCACGAATGAAACTGGGTCGATTCCTGCGCTGTACCGTGGTCGCAGGCGTAATTCTGCTCACTTGTCTTGTGTCCCAAGGCCAGGATCAGGATAAAGACAAACGCAAGATCATTATCGATCAGGACGCGGCCGGACCCGCGGGCACTGACCAGCAAGCGATCCTGCTGCTCATCCAGTCTCCGCGGACGGATGTGTTGGGTATCACCGTGGTGACGGGCGATGCGTGGCTAACCGAAGAAGTCGCGCATACCCTGCGCATGCTCGAACTGATCGGACGAACCGACATTCCCGTCGTCAGCGGAGCCGAGTATCCTCTGGTCAGAACTAAAGCAGAGACGGAGCAGTGGGAGCAACGCTATGGCTTCGTGGCGTGGCTGGGGGCGTGGACTCCGAGCCTGTATCACGCGCCCCGCGAACTGGGAGCGATGCCGGAAGGGAAGCCCACCACCAGTGCCGCCGACGAGGACGCTGCCCATTTCCTGATACGCATGGTTCGTAAGTATCCGCACGAAGTTACTATCTACGAGGGCGGGCCCATGACCAACCTGGCGCTTGCGATCTCCATCGACCCAGAATTTCCAAGGATGACTAAAGAATTGGTGTTCATGGGAGCGAGTCTGAGCCCGCAGACCGATGATCCCGAGTTCACCAACACGCCCCGCCGCGAATTCAATCTCTGGTTCGATCCGGAAGCAGCTCACATTGTGCTGCGGGCGCCCTGGAAAAGAATCGTCTGCACTCCGGTCGATATTTCCGTGAAGACAAGATTGACCAATGAACTGATCGACAAGATCAGGGCCAGCAACTCGCCAGCCGCACAATACATCGGCAAGTATGCGCGCCTGCGGAGCTCCTATAACTACCTATGGGACGAACTCGCGTCGGCGGCATGGCTTGACCCAAGCCTGATTACCAAGAAAGAAAACCGCTACATGGACGTAAACCTGGATCGCGGCTACAGCTACGGAGACACGCTCACCTGGTCGGACGGGGATAAGCCTAAGCGCGAAGTGCAGTCGGTAGAGTTGCAGGTCGACTTGGATACCGAGAAGTTCTATAAGTTGTTCGTGGATCTGCTGAAAGCACCGACGCCGCGGCCAGGCAAGCCGACGGTGCCTTAATAACCGCTATTACTCCGACCTCGTTGATGGAGAGCCGGGCGTCCCCGCCCGGCCGGACGGGCGAGACGCCCGTCGCTCCACCGTGTGACTCACCACGCGGACGCGACGCTACTGCCCCAACTGATCCAGCATCTTCTGCGCCTGCTCGTGCCCCGGATGCTGCTTAAGCAATTCGAGTAACACTGCTCGGGTTTTGTCTGGCGTTCCCTCTATGGCGTAAACGCGGGCCAGGTTTAAGTAAGACTGATCGAAGGCAGGCGCCACGCGGATACACTGCTCAAAGCTCGCGACGGCCTCATCCCGCCGCTCGGTGCGCAGATAAAGAATGCCCAGGTTGTTCAGCGCCTCGGGGTAAACCGGACGCAGTTTCAGCGCCCTCTGCAGCGAGTCGTACGCTCGGGCAGTGTCGTCATTTTGCGCATACACCATCCCCAGACCGTAGTTCGCCTCGGCATCGCTTGGGCGGAGCTCCAGCGCTCGCTCGTAAGTTTTGCGGGCATCATCCCATCGCTTTTGCTGGCGATAGGCGCTGCCCAGGTTATCGAGCGCAATGATGTGATCGGGACTCAGCTTGAGCGCCTGTTGAAAGTAGCCGCTCGCTTCGCCCGTGCGGCCTTCGCGCGCGGCCAGCAAGCCCAGGTTGTTCCAGGAATTCGCCAAAGTGTCGGGATAGCTCGCGCGAAGTTTGAGCGCGCGTTCAAAGCTGTCACGGGCTTCGGCGGTCTTCTGTTGGTCTAGATACACGCTTCCAATGCCATAGAGAGCCTCGGCGCTGGAAGGGTCGTCGCGCAGGGCAATCCGGAACGAAGCTTCGGCCTGATCCATATAGCCGCGTTGAAAAAACACCGAACCGTAGGAAAGATAATTGCGCCCAAACTCGATCGCGTCGGTCACGCCGGGAAAGGGGAGTGCCCGGGCTAATCGTTCCGCGGCGGTTTGGGGGATGTGCCGGAAGTCCTGCTCCACGTGCTCCGGATCGACCGGCCCCTGATAGACCTTGACGATCTCACCTTGGGCGTTGATCAGAAACGATGCGGGAAGGGCAAGATCGCGATGCCGGTCAAACAGGTAACGAAAAACAATGTTGTAGATGGCGGCCACGTCGTCGGAGCCGCGGAGGATAGGGAACGAAAGCCGACGCTGCCGCGCCAGTGCCATTACGCTTTCCGCATCGCCAGGTTCGTCCAGGTTTACGGAAAGCAGTTGAAGACCCCGGGCGGCCCAGGCCGCGTGTCGCACGTTGAAGGCAGGCCACTCTTCCTGGCATCGCTCTGCGCCGGTGGCCCAAAAGTTAAGCAGCACCGGCTTTCCGCGCAGCGATGATAGAGTTTGTATCTGCCCAGCGAAATCGGGCAGAGAAAAGTCGGGCGCCTCGACTGGTGCAAGCAGCCAGGTCTCAGCGGTGGTGGGCAGTGCTTCGATTTGTTGTGGCTTGGCGCTTGTTGGCTCCGCGTCAGGAAACTGTACTCGCCCCGCCGGCGTTCTGAAGGCCTCGATTCGAGATGGTTCGGAGCCTTCCTCAATCCACACCCGGTGGTTGATCGGGAGATCGCGGAGTTCCTGCACCAGTCCGCTCGGCCAGCGAATCGAGGCGCGCACCAGGCCTTTCGCCGCCCCCAGGCCGAAAAAGATATCTTTGCTGTGCTGCGAAAGAAAGCCCGATCCAGCTTGCAACGATCGAGTTTGGCGGCCCAGTGCGGTTTCCACCGTGACGACCGCGCCGATGGCGTCACGATTACTCTTCGTTCCGCGCAATCGGAACGCGATGGATGGAGGTAACTGCTCCATGACGTTCTTCAAAAGCCGTAACTGCGGACCATTGCGATTCTTCAGAAACAGTTCCTGCCGGCCATCATGATCGAAATCGGCGAGCGCAAACGCGCGGCCGTCTTCCAGAAAGTCCAGTCCAACCACGCCCGAAATATCGGAGAACGTTCCATCGCCGTTGTGGGCGTAGAAGATATTTCGCTCGTACCCGCTCCACGTGCCATCGGCGCGGATTAACTCGTTAATCGCGCTCCATCCCTGTTCGTAGTCGTGAGACGGCTGGGGCTTCTCGGGCGAATAGGCAACCACCTGCCGCCAGAAAAAGCTGTTCAGGTCTTTGTCTTTGCGCGAGGGGCCGGTGACCATGCCGTTGGCAATGTAGAGATCGGGAAATCCGTCATGATCGAAGTCCCAGGCGTCGCTCGACCACGCCCAGCGCCCGAGGCCAACGCCGGCAGCGCCGGTTCTATCCTCGAAAGCGCCGCCATTGCGAAGCGGATTTCGAAATAGCGAGTTCCCCATCGCGTGTTTGTGATAGAGCGCTCGCGTCTCCGCGGGCGCGTTCTGCTTGAAGATGTGCTGCATCGTGATGCGTTCGCCGGCCGCCGTCCACATGTTCGCCACGTAGAGGTCTTCCGCGCCGTGATTGTTGAAGTCGGACCAACAGACGGCCATCCCCGCGCCGACATCTTCCACTCCCGCGGGCGAAGCAATGTCGGTAAACGTTCCATTGCCGTTGTTGCGGTAAAGATTCTTACGTCCGAAATCGTTCACCACGTAAAGGTCGGGCCAGCCGTCCTGGTTGAAGTCGCTCCACCCGCAAGAAAAACTGTAGCGCGTGTTGTTCCGGTTGAGGCCCGTCTCCGCAGTTACGTCGCGAAACGTGCCGTCCCGGTGGTTACGCATCATGAAATTAGGCGGACCGTTGTCGGCGTCATAATAAGGAGACGGATACTTATACTGGTCCGTGCCCTGGTAATAGACGTAGAGGCAGAAGTAGATATCCAGCCAGCCATCGCGGTCATAATCGGCTACCGCCGCTCCAGTGAAGGTTCCTTGCGGCGGGTTGGCGAACCGAAACGCGTCCGCCTTCTGGCGAAACTTGCCACCGCCTTCATTCAGGAACAACATTGGGCCGGTTGCCCGCACGACGATCAAGTCCTGCCGCCCGTCATTGTCAACATCGACCAAGAGCGCGGACGCCGTGTTTTCTAGAATGCCGACGCCCGACGCTTCCGTGATGTCCTCAAACCTTCCGTCGCCTCGATTTCGATAAAGCCGGTTCGGGAGACCGCCCGGTTGGCACACATAGAGGTCGTCAAATCCATCGCCATCGATGTCTCCGATGGAAACGCCGTTGTGACCGTAGATATCAATGCCGCAAGCGCCGTCGAGTAGGGTCCGCCAATAGTCGGTTCCGTGCAGAAGCTGCGAAGCATAGGACGCATTACCACCAAGCGCCGCGGCCGTGATGTCGATGTAGCTGGGACTAGCAGCCCGGCTCTCAGTTTCATCCAGCGCTTGCCAACTGCGCACGCGGAACTCACCGGACGCTGATGGTACCCAAACCAGTTGCCAGTACCCGACGCGCTGTTCACGGTAGAAACCACGGCCCGTGCCGACCAATTCGTATCGGATGCGAGTTTGCAGGTCCCCGGGAGACAGCGCCGCCCCTGGCATGGAACCAGCGTCAATCGCGGTCACCTGAAATTCAGCCGTAAGAATTTCCGAAAAGCCACTCAGGGCAGAGCGCAGTTCCTGCAGAAATGCGTCCCGCGTCAGGGTAGCTTCCCGCTGGAATGAATTGTGGCGCACTTCGATCGCCGGGCCCGGGCGCAAAATTGAGGAGGCAACCGGCCGTGGAGAAAATCCTGAGAAATGCGGCAGAAGAACCTTCTCGACCGCGCTCACGTTTTGCGGAGACTGCAGGAGGCTGGAACTCCACTGCGCGAGGATGGCTGCAATCTGGTCAACGTATTTTTCGGTGACGAAATCGTCGAGACCAGCTTGCGTTTTGAGCAACAAGGCATCGAGGGGTCTGGGCATCCGATAATGAGGATGCAGGTGGAATTCCCGACCCGACAAGTCGGCGTTTGCAGAGTCAAAGTCGTAGAGGGAGGGCCAGCCGAGACCGCGCAGACCCGCAGGAATTAAGGCCGCCGAGGCTCCCTGACAGCACCGAATCAGAAAGTTGCGTCGACGAAGGTCCACAGGGCTGGGGACGGTCGAATTCGGCATCTTCTCTCGCCGCCTCAGAACGATGTCTCCGGGATACCCACGTGTGGCCTGAAATTAACACCGGCACACGAGACCGTCAAGATTGGTAGCAGGTCAGGTTCACGATGCAACCAACAGAAAGTAGCCAGGCGTGAAAATCTCTGCTTCGAGAAGCCGTCAGGCGGTACAATGGCCCACTCTTGTTCTTCAGCAAAATCGGCTTGGGTATGCAAACCACCAAGGTTCCAGCTGCCACGCGCGAGCGCCTGCTCCGTTCGGCGCGCAAAGTCATGCAGAACGCATACGCACCCTTTTCCCACTTCAAAGTGGGCGCAGCCATTCTTACCTCGAAAGGCCAAGTCTTCGTGGGATGTAACGTCGAGAACTCTTCTTACGGAATGACCAACTGCGCCGAGCGCACTGCGATCTTTTCCGCCATCGCGAAAGATGGTCCAGAACTCGAGATTCGCGCCGTCGCCGTCGTCAACGATCACGGGGTTCCATGCTCGCCCTGCGGCGCCTGCCGCCAGGTTATCTATGAATTCGGGCCGCGCGCCGTCATCTTCTACCAGGGCGCAAAAGGCCCGAAGCAAAGCCTCATCACCGATCTTCTGCCGGAGGGTTTCCGCCTCAAGTGAACCAGCCGAGTGTTTCCGAATCGCCGTTCCGCGTCATCGATCTCATCCGCAAGAAGCGCGATGGCGGCGCATTATCTGCCGCTGAGATCGAATACCTCGTCGCTGGCTGCACTAAGGACGTCGGTAGCATTCCCGATTATCAGCTGGCAGCGTGGCTCATGGCCGTCGTCCTGCGCGGAATGACGCGCGAGGAAACCGCCGCCCTTACTCACGAGATGCTGCATTCCGGCGAGGTGCTTGATCTCAGTTTTTTACCCGCGAAAAAAGTGGACAAGCATTCCACCGGCGGCGTCGGCGACAAGACCTCGCTCGTGCTGGCCCCGCTGGTCGCTGCCGGTGGCCTCTTCGTCCCCATGATTAGCGGCCGAGGGTTGGGGCATACCGGAGGCACGCTCGACAAGCTCGAATCCATTCCCGGATTTCGCGTCGATCTCGTGGTGCCCGAGTTCCATCGCGTTCTCAAAGCCTGCGGATGTTCGATGATTGGACAGACCGAAAAGGTCGCTCCCGCCGATCGCAAGCTGTACGCATTGCGCGACGTCACCGGTACGGTCGAGAGTCCGTATCTCATCTGCGCCTCGATCATGAGCAAGAAACTGGCGGAGGGCACAGATGCGCTCGTGCTCGACGTGAAGACTGGCTCAGGGGCGTTTATGAAAAAGGAGGAAGACGCCGTCTTCCTCGCCGAGCTCATGGTCGAAACTGGCGAACGCATGGGCAAGCAGATGGCCGCGCTTATCACTGATATGAACCAGCCGCTCGGCCGTATGGTAGGCAACGCGCTCGAAGTGCAGGAGTGCATCGAGATATTGCACGGCGGCGGCCCGTCGGATCTGCGCGAGCTCTGTCTACAGTTGGCGGGTTGGATGTTCTACCTTGGCGGCGCTTCCAATACGGTGACTGGAGGCAAGCAACTCTCCGCGGAAATCATCGCCTCCGGCAAAGCCTTCGAGAGGTTTCGGCAGATGGTCGAGTTGCAGGGAGGCGATATCAGCGCGATCGACGATCCGACGCGTCTTCCGGGCACCGATCACCGGGTCGAGGTACCCAGTCCCCAAGCCGGGTATGTGACTGCCATCGCCTGCGAGCAGGTCGGGACCGCCTGCGTCATTCTCGGCGGAGGCCGCGAACGCAAAGAGGATTCCGTCGATCCCGCCGTGGGCATCGTGGTTCATAAAAAGATCGGCGACAAAGTTTCCACCGGCGAGTCGCTCTGCACCATTCACTGCCACTCCGACGCGCAGGCCGCCCGCGCCAAAACCCTGCTGCTAGAGAGTTATCAAATCGCCGACGCCGCGTCCGCGCACAAACCGTCCTTGGTTCATCGCGCGATCTATAAAGGGGAACACTGATTTACAAAGGGGATAAAGATGGGACGCTTTACTGGCATTCTCGGTTTGCTTACGATGTTGGGCCTTGCCTACGCCTTTTCCACCAACCGCCGCGCGATCAACAAGAAGACGGTTGTTTGGGGCCTGGGCCTGCAAGTTGTATTCGCCATCTTTGTGCTGAAGATTGAAATCGGTCGAGTGCTCTTCCAAAAGGCCGGAGACGCGGTCAATCGCTTGCTGAGCTATGCCTTCGAGGGATCTTCATTTGTTTTCGGCGCGCTGGGTGCGAAAGGCTCGTCGATGGG